>NZ_JALGQI010000009.1:0-238938 GCF_022810385.1 Rhodococcus sp. ARC_M12
GATCACCCACGTGTTACTCACCCGTTCGCCGCTCGTGTACCCCGAAAGGCCTTACCGCTCGACTTGCATGTGTTAAGCACGCCGCCAGCGTTCGTCCTGAGCCAGGATCAAACTCTCCGTAAAAGACTCTCGATCAACAGTCGAAACTGCAAATCAGTCATAAACATAAAGAGTCAAATCACTAGCAAAAAAACTCAACTAGCATTTCAAAACAACACCCGACAACAACCACCACAAGCGGATGGCTGATACATCGAATGCTTTCACCAAATAAAATTCGGCACTGACATTCATCGACACACTGTTGAGTTCTCAAAGAACACGCACACACCATCACTACCGTATGCACGGTAACTCCGGGGCTTACACGCTGGAACCCCAGACATGACTCATTACTTTCAAGCCTTGCCTGGGTTGGTCAGTGCATACTCCGTACAACCTCGTGTCCCTATCCGTGAAGACCGGGTCGGTGTCCGTGTCGCTCTGACTCGACAAAAGTTACGCGAAGACCAACGCATACGCAAATCGCCAGGTCAGATGTTCTTTCCGTGTGAACATCTTGCGCACGGCGTCGATCAGATGATCGCGACGGCGTCTATCTCGACCAACATCTCTTCCCTGGGCAATCCGGTGAAGACAGTCGTTCGACTCGGCAGTACGTCACCCGAGGTGTGCGCCGACACGAAGTGCCCGTAGGCGTCGTTCATGGTGGGAAAGTCTTCTCGCTTGGTCAGATAGACCCGCAACATCACGACGTCGTCGAACGTTGCGCCGCTGGCCTCGACGATGGCTTTGACGTTCTCGAGCGTGCGAGTGGTCTGCGCAGCGACATCACCTGGGTACAGATACTCGCTGGTGGTTGGGTCGACGGGCCCCTGCCCGGAGACCTGTACGAACGGTCCCTTGCGGACTCCCTGGGAGAAGGTATGGGTCGGCGCAGGAGCACCCGTGGTTCGAATTTCGATCTTCTCGCTCATTGCATCCCTTTCGTCTGACTCGGATTTTCTGTCGTTTCGTTCCGTTCTCGGCTGGGTCGCCAGCCCAGTCCCTCGGAGATCGCCGCTGCCGCGCGTTGCACATCGGGGAGCGCCGCAAGCACCTGCTGGTGATCGAGCACCATGTCGGGCACGGACATCGACACAGCCGCAACCACGTCACCTGTTCCGTTGCGTACTGCGCAGCCGATGCAGTTGACGAAGGACTCGTGCTCCTCGCGATCTTCGGCGAATCCTTGCTCCAGCACGAGTTCGAGCTCACGCAGATAACCCTCGGCCGTCGTGATGGTTCGTTCCGTGAACGGCGTGTAGGTGATGCCGTCTGCGATCTTCGCGCGCTCGGCCTCGGGGCGGGCGGAGATCAGAATCTTCCCCACGGCTGTGCAGTGCAGCGGTGCAGGCTTTCCGATCCGCGAGTACATACGAACGCTCTGTTGGGCGTCGAACTTGTCGATGTAGATGACAACGCCCGCCTCGTAGGTGGCGAGGTGGACGGTCTGACCGGTGATCGAGTTCAGTTCTGCCAAGTGCGGCCGCGCGATGCTCCGAACGTCACGCTGTTCCAACGCATTATTGGCGAGCTCGAACAACCTGGATCCGAGCTGATATCGGTGATCCGCGTCGTGCTGGACGAATCTGTCGGCTTCCATCGTGCGAAGCAGCCGAAGCACGGTCGTCTTGTGGACCTCGAGCACCGACGCCAACTCGTCCAGTGATCGCGGTCCGTCGCCGAGCAAGCCGAGAAGTGTCATCGCCCGTGCGAGGCTTTGACTCACTGCGGCACCTCCGACCGACTCACGGCATTGGCTGCGTAGTCCAGCCTCGCCCAATCGGCGTCGTGCAGTTCCGCCAATTCGGTCAGCACCGCCAGGGGCAGCACCGACGCAATGTCGCCGTGCCCGGTCAGGGCTCCCGCTGCGCACAGATGGCCGAACCGAACACGCGCGACAGCACTCTTGCCGAGCAACAATCCGGTCAGGTAACCGCCCGCGAAGGCGTCTCCGGCACCGATCTTCTCGACCACGTCGAGTTTCAGAGCAGGGACGTCCACCCGAGAATTTCCCTCGAACGCCGTCACCGTGTGTGCGTCGTTCTTGATGACCAGATGTCGTGGTTCCGGAAACAATTCGCGCAACTCGGCGGGATCGGACGTTCCGAACACGAGTCCTGCCTCGTCGGCACCCATCGACACCACATCGCTTCCCCGAACATGTTCACCGAGCACGCGTGCAGCTGCGTTCGGTCGAGATTTCCACAGAGCCTGCCGATAGTTCAGATCGAAGCTGACGACTGTGGGTGAATCCATCAGGCATCTCGTCAGGTCGGCCGCGGTTTCCGAGATGGCCACGGTGATTCCGGTGAAGTGAATCACGTCTGCGCCGGCGATCAGGTCCGAAGCAGTACCGCGAATATCGTTGGGAGACAGAGCACTCGCAGCCGAGCCGGCACGGAAGTACGTCATCGCACTGTCTCCGAACGCAAGATCGTGACGGTCGCCGGAGCCAGAGCCGCGTTCCTTCACGTACATACCCGTGGGTCGCTCGGCGTCGATCGCCACACCGGAAGTGTCGACGCCCGCCCCTACCAGTTGCCGAACCAGGTATCGGCCGAATCCGTCGTCGCCCACTCGCGAGATCCACGATGCGTCGACGCCCAGCTGGCCGAACACCCTGGCCACGTTGGCTTCCGCACCCCCGGACGTGCGGTGGAACACGGTCGATTGCTCGAGTGGGCCCGGCTCGGCAACCAGAACGACGAGGCCTTCGCCTACGCACACCGCTCGTGGTGCTTTCACGTCGATCTCCTCGAACTCTTGCGGGAACACTGACTTTCGTTGCAGACTACAAAGCATAAACACATTGCGCAACTAGCGTTGCAGAATACGCAACGTATCTGAGATTTCCCGGATCGAGGAGATGACCGTGATAAATACCGATGCCGTCGAGGCACTCAACCAACGAGTGCTCGGACCCGAGCACAAGGCACTGCCCCCGAGATCGTGGGGACACACCATCGAGAGCTTTCTCGCCACGTCGCCACGGCTCTCCGAGTTCACGACGCCGATACTCACTTTGGATCGACAGCGAATCGCATCGAACATCTCGGTCATGGCCGAGTGGACGGTGCGCGCGGGCGTGCTGCTCGCACCCCACGGCAAGACATCGATGGCCCCTCAACTGTGGAAGCAGCAGCTCGACGCCGGCAGCTGGGCCATCACCCTCGCAACCGGGTGGCAGGTTCAGGCGGCGCGCGCGTTCGGGGTCGAACGTATCGTTCTTGCCAACGCCGAAATCGACCCGGTGGCGTTGACGTGGATTGCGGCCGAACTGGATTCGCACCCGACCTTCGAGTTCTACTGCTGGGCGGACAGCGTGGCGACGGTGCACGAGATGGACCGCATTCTTTCGACGCAGGGAACCCGCCCGGTCTCGGTCGTGGTCGAACTCGGTGGCCCGCACGGCCGAACCGGCGCGCGCACGATCGAGGAGGCAACCGCGACAGCCCGTGCGATCGCGTCGTCCTCCCGGCTCACCCTGGCCGGGGTCGGCGGCTACGAGGGCGCACTGAGCCACGACCGCTCGGACAGTGGCCTGGGGGCAGTTCGGACATACCTCGACAACGTCGCTGCCCTCCATCGCGCCCTCGATGCCGAAGGGTTGTACGGCAAGCATGCGATTGTGACCGCCGGCGGGAGCGCCTACCAGGACCTCGTTGTCGAGCGGTTGCATTCCCTCACCATCGGGGAGGGGGTACCTACTGACGTAGTGCTGCGCTCGGGAGCCTACGTGGTGCACGACGACGGCTTCTACTCGCAGATCTCACCACTCACTCCCGCCCGAACCGACGTACCACTGATGTCTGCGATGCACGGATGGGCACGCACGGTATCTCGTCCGGAGCCCGGGCTCGCACTGCTCGACGCAGGAAAGCGCGACTTCCCCTTCGATGAAGGAATGCCTGTCGCGCAACATATTCGAGGGACCGAGATCCTCGACCCGAATGCCGAGGTCACCGCGCTGAACGACCAGCACGCCTTCCTTCGACTCCCGGCCGAGGACAACACTGCTCTGCCGGTGGGGTCCGTGGTACGTCTGGGCCTGTCTCACCCCTGCACGGCCTTCGACAAGTGGCGACTCGTTCCCGTAGTCGACGACGCGGACGGCGAGGACCCCCACGTGGTCGACCTCGTGCACACATTCTTCTAGAGAGGCGAAACCCAATGCCCAGCACTCTCTTTCGCGGTGCCGATGTCATCGACGGCACCGGAGCGCCACGTGTGCGTCGCGACGTTCTCGTGAGCGACGGAATCATCACATCGATCGCCGAACCCGGAACCGTGCCCGGTGCCGACAGAATCGTCGGCGCCTCGCCGGGCCAGGTCCTCTCCCCCGGGTTCATCGATATGCACGCGCATTCCGACCTACGTTTGTTGACCGACCCCGACCACTTTCCGAAAATCAGTCAGGGCGTCACGACCGAGGTCATCGGACAGGACGGCATTGCCTACGCTCCGATCGACGACGCGACGCTCGACGTGGTGCGGCGTCAGATCGCCGGATGGAACGGCAATCCCGTCGACCTCGACTTCTCGTGGCGTTCGGTGTCGGAGTACCTCACTCGCCTGGATCAGGGAATCACCCCGAATGCTGCCTATCTCGTTCCCCAGGGAACATTGCGGTACCTGGCGGTAGGTGCCGATCAGCGACCCGCGACGCCGTCCGAGATAGCCCACATGCAGGAGCTGTTGGCACAGGGGCTGCAGGAGGGTGCCGTCGGAATGTCCAGCGGTTTGACGTACACGCCCGGAATGTACGCGGACACAAGTGAGTTGCGTGCACTGTGTGAGGTCGTCGCCGATTTCGGCGGTTTCTATGCACCCCACACTCGTTCGTACGGCGCGGGGGCGCTCGACGCGTACCAGGAGATGCTCGACCTCTCCCGCGACACGGGATGCGCACTGCACCTGACGCATGCAACGATGAACTTCGGCGTCAATCGGGGCCGGGCACGCGAGTTTCTCGACCGCGTCGATTCTGCGATCGCCGACGGGTGCGACGTCACCCTCGACACGTATCCGTATCTGCCCGGAGCCACCACTCTGTCTGCGCTGCTACCGAGTTGGGCGATGTCGGGTGGCCCGGATCGCGCACTCGAACGACTCGGCGATCCGGACATGCGTCGACGCATCGCACAGGACGTCGACGTCGACGGGTCCGACGGCTGCCATGGCGTCACCGTCGAGTGGGAGACCATCCAGCTCAGTGGAGTGGCGAATCCGGAGCTCGATCGCTACGTCGGGCGCACGATGTCCGACATAGCGGCCGAGGCGGGTCGGTCCCCGGTGGACGTGTTCTTCGATTTCCTCCGCCGAGACGCGCTGGCCACCACCATCCTGCAGCACGTCGGCCACGAGGAGAACGTCCGAGAGATCATGGCGCATCCACGCCATATGGGCGGCAGCGACGCGATCCTGGTCGGCGAGAAGCCGCACCCACGCGCCTGGGGAACGTTCCCCCGCTACCTGGGTCACTACGTCCGGGACGAGCAGCTGCTCTCGCTGGAGGACTGCATCAATCACCTGACCGGTCGTCCCGCTGTGCGGCTCCGCCTGCGCGCCCGCGGCACGATCGCCGAGGGGCACGCAGCCGATCTCGTCCTGTTCGACCCGACGACCGTGCGCGACACGGCCACGTTCGAGAACCCGAAGCAACAGGCCGAGGGCATCAGCCACGTCATGGTCAACGGCGCGTTCGCCATCGACGATCGACGGCCCACGCATTCTCTGGCAGGCCACGCCCTGCGGATGAATCCCACCGGAAAGCAAACATCATGAATGCATTGACGACGATTCTCGAGGACCGCGCACTGTCGGTGGTCCGCGCCCCGCACATCTCCGATCCTGCTGCGTTGGCAGATGCGCTCGCGCGCGGAGGAATTCGTGCGCTCGAGCTGACTTTCACCACACCCGGCGTCCTCGAACTGATCCGCGCCGCATCGAACGCAGGTGCAGTCGTCGGGGCGGGCACAGTCCTGACCTCCGACCAAGCGCGGTCCGCGATCGATTCCGGGGCACACTTCGTCGTCACTCCCGGGCTCCGCCCCGACGTTGCCGCGATCGTCACCGACGCCGGGATCCCGCTGATGATGGGCGCGCTCACCCCGTCGGAAGTGATGACCGCCCTGGATCTCGGAGCGGATGCCGTGAAAATATTTCCGGCACGAACCGTCGGGCCTGCGTACTTCAAGGACTTGCTCGGCCCCTTCCCCGACGCTCGACTCGTTCCGTCCGGCGGAGTCAACGAAGGCAACGCCGCCCAGTTCCTGACATCCGGTGCCGTCGCAGTGACTGCAGGCACCGATGTGGTTCCACCGGCGTCGGTCGCGGCCGCCCAGTGGGACGACATCACCGCACGAGCACAGGCGTTCGTGACGGCTATCAGTGCAGACATCAAGGAAGGCTCGTCATGAATTCTGTGGTCGACTGGCTCAGAACCTCCACGCCCGGTCTACTCGTGTTGTGCGGCATCGCAATTGCCGTACTGCTCGTAGTGATCATCAAGGTCAAGCTCGAACCGTTCATCGCGCTGCTCATCGTCGGCCTCGGCTTGGCGCTGGCTGCCGGTTTGCCCGTGAACGAGATAGTCGGCACTGCGATCAAGAGCAACGAGTCGTTGCTGGAGACCGGATTCGGCGGAATTCTCGGTCACATCGCCGTCATCATCGGGCTGGGAACGGTGCTCGGCGCGATACTGGAGAAGTCCGGTGGCGCACAAGCACTGACCGCCAAGCTACTGGGTGTCTTCGGAGAACGCGGAGCACCCGTCGCAATGGGTCTGCTGGGGTTGATCTTCGGCATTCCGGTGTTCTTCGACATCGGCATCTTCGTGTTGGCACCGCTGGTGTACGTGGCGGCGCGTCAGGGCGGAAAGTCGTTGGTGCTCTACGCACTGCCGATGCTGGCGGGCTTGTCCATGACACACGCTTTCCTGCCGCCGCATCCCGGACCGGTTGCCCTAGGCGGCTTGCTCGAGGTGAACCTGGGATGGCTCATCCTGTTCGGATTCATCTGCGGCATACCAGGATTCATCGCCGCCGGCCTGGTGTGGGGCAATTGGATCGGAAAGCGCATCATCGTGGATGTACCCGACGACTTCATCAACGACGGGGACGACGCGAGCTCCACCGAGGGCGGAGGTGCCGGAACGGTCACCACCAAGCGCCCCGTCGTCACGACGCCCCCGTCGGTGGGCACCATCGGAGCGATCATCGCCGTCCCGCTGGTCCTCATCCTCGGTGCCACGTTCGGCAGCATTCTGCTCGACCCCGGCAACCTGCTCGAAGTTCTGACGTTCTTCGGCACACCCGCCGTTGCGCTGCTCATCGCCGTGTTGATCGCGTTCTACGTGCTGGGAATCCGCCGCGGATCGACGGTCCAGGAACTGAGCAGACTGACCGGAGAATCCCTGCGTCCGGTGGGCATGTTGCTGCTCGTCGTCGGAGCAGGCGCGTTCTTCGGAAAAGTCATCTCCGCCACCGGGATCGGTACTGCCTTGGCCGACACCATGGCTGCTGCTGGACTTCCGATCATCGTCCTGGCCTACATCATCAGCTGTGCACTACGCGTAGCGCAGGGCTCGGCGACAGTGGCCATCGTGACGACAGGTGGAATAGTCGGCCCCCTCGTGGCAGCGCAGGACTACTCGGCTCCGGCCGTCGCGCTGATCGCCATGTCCATCGCGGCGGGCTCGATCATCGCCAGCCACGTCAACGACGGCGGCTTCTGGATCATCGCGAAATTCTTCAACCTGACCGTCAAGCAGACACTGCAAACATGGACGGTCCTGGAAACGATCCTGTCCGTGGTCAGCTTTGCTGTCGCGGGAGTTCTCTTCGCGATCATCGCCTAGAGCCAGTGGCGCGATCGGGTGCCCTGGGCGGCACTCACTCGCGCCACTGCGTCCGCACTTGATCACCGACGAAATGTGTGTTCTCCGCAGACATCTCCCGGCTACCGGATCGCCCGACCAGGTCGTCGATTCGGTCGTCGAGACTGTGCGCGCGGGCCATCGCGTCGGACGTGCGCGCCTCGGTCTCGGAGGACTCGACCACATTCGCGAGTCGAACCAGTGCGGCCACCCGTCCGGTCAACTGTGTCCACACCACTTCCAGTGCACCGCGACGGGATTCGACCTGGGCGGCGGTATCCTCGTCCACCATCGTCTCACCGATGCGGTTCAGCTCGGCCGCAACAGCGCGCAACGACGTCGCATCGACCGAGATCTCGGTGAGCTCGACGAACAGATCCAGCTGATTGCGCTGGATCTCGAAGTACGTCGACTGCCACGCCGGCGACCGACGCACCCGATCGAACGAAGTGCCGGCCAGGAACAGCAAGGTGTCGTATCGATCGTCGAACCGGTCGTCCTTACGATCGACGAACTGGTCGACAAGTCCGGTCGCCCACTCCACCCGGTCGGCCACCGGGGTCCTCCGGGCCAGCGAGCTCACTCGATCCGTCGCCGCGTCCACCAGCGACAGGCCGCGTTCCGCGATCGGCCCGAACTTCTGAGGCGCGGGCGTTCTCGTCAGGGCGTCGAACACTGCGTCCCGCTGGTCCAGATCGAGATGCACACCCTCTCGCCGTTCTTTCCGCGCCGCACGGACTCCGGTGGCGTAGTGCCGATTCGACATCACCACGGTGGTGCGGTGGTGATTGATGCGCTTGGTCAGCTCGGCGACTCGCAGCCGGTACGCCAGAGCCGATCCAGGCTTGCTCGTCGTGTCCTTGGCGCGCCACCGATCGCGCTCGTCCACCAGACTGCGCAGCGCGCCGAAGCCTCCGATCGACGGCAGCGAGCGTCCGGCATGCCAACGGTGAACGAGCACCGCTCGGGTGGCCTCGTCGACCTGCCCGGCCGCGATGGCGATGGCGGCCGCGTCGGACAGTGGCTCGGAATGGCCGGGCAACCGGCAGTCCGCACAGCGGCTGTGAACCTCGTCGTCGAATCGGGCACGCTGTTCGGCCGACCCACTGCCATCGAACTCGGACATCGCTTCTCCTAGTTCACGCCGCATCGCGAGTGTCGTCTACGGATCGCTCGCACACGAGTGTTCCAGAACTTCAGATCAGACCGCGTAGCGATTGCTCGGTCTGCGGCTTCTTCTCGGCCAGCAGTGTGCGCGCCACGTCGAGGCCTTCCCAGACGTTCCACATGAGCACACCGCGAACGACAGCATCGTCATCGAGGTAGTAGACGACGCCTTCCTTGCCTACCGACTTCCAGTCCTCGACGACGTTCAGCGACATGGATACCGTGCCGATCGCCTGATAGCCGTCGTCGTAGACGTCGGAATAGAAGTACGGAGTGTACGAGTAGGACTCTGCGGCGCCGGCCATGTTGCGTCCGGCAGCCTTGCCCATCTCGGTTGCGTTGTCGACATGCTCGATGCGTCGGCGTCCCAGGATGGCGTCGGGATAGTTGGCCACGTCGCCCGCCGCGTAGACGTGTTCGTCGGCGGTCCGGAGGAACTCGTCGACGACGATGCCGTCGTCGACCGCCAACTCGGCAGTGTCGGCCAGTTCTGTGCTCGGCCGGACGCCGAGACCGAACACGACGCCGTCCGCCTCCACGGTCGAGCCGTCGTCGAGCTGCAGTTGTACGCGCGCCGACGCCTCGGCACCGGAGACGACCTTGGTCCCTCGGCGCACGGTTACTCCGTGGCCGGCGAAGCCCTTGTCGAAACCGGCGGCCAGACTGGGCGGGAACATATGCCCGCCCAAGACGGCGTCGGACGTCACGAAAGTGACCTTCACACCCTGGAGTGACAGGGCCGCTGCGATCTCGGTGCCGATGTAGCCGCCGCCGACCACCGCAATGTGATCGGCGGTCTTCGTGAGCTCGCGTAGCGCTCGGTAGTCCGCAAAAGTGCGGAAGTACACAACGCGTGGGCTGGGGGCGAGTTCGAGCTGGTTCGGTACGGCTCCCGTGGCCAGAAGCAGCGTCCCGTACTCGTGGCGATCTCCCGATTCCGTCGTCACCGACGAGTTCGAGCGATCCAACGACACGACCCGAGTTCCGGTGTGCACCTCTGCACCGGTGTCGGAGACGGTGTCGAGCGGAACCTGATCACGGCCGAACTCCGGGTCGGTCCACAGCTTCTTCGACAGGGCGGGTCGCGTGTACGGCTCGTCCGGGTCCGCGCCGAGTATGCCGATGGTTCCCGCGTCGTCCTGCTCGCGGATTCCGCGAGCGGCGCTGTCGGCGACCATTCCCCCGCCGATGATCAGGTAGTCGTAACGCATCGTTCACTCCTCGAAAGTCGACGTGATTCGCTCCATGGGCTACCCGGGACAGCGCCGGGGCAATCTTCGCGCTGTTCGGCTCGACGAATCTCCTGGTACTGGAACCGACCGGACTGTATGCAGCATCACACCCCGAAGAGGTTGGCCCAGGCCCGTCGAGTGGGCATGTTGGTCATGGCGAGGAAACATCGTTTTTACTCGAGACGAGCTGTAACAGTTCCGGCCGACCGAACGACTCACACCTCAGGACGCGAACAAAAGGAGACGATGTGACTGTTCAGATCGATTCGCTCGCAATTGGCAACGAGACCGCCGATATCGCGACAGCCGACGTCGACCAGCTCTTCGACGAAGTTTCAACGCTGGACGCCACCATCCTCGACGCCATCGAGCGTCGCACCCGCCTTGCCCGCACACTCGCTGCGGCAACACCCGACGCCACCGCGTCGAGCCAGGAAACCGAGCCGTACGCCGAGCTGGGTAACGACGGTCACGTTTTTTCGCGCATGCTTTCCCGCCTCGCGCAGATCACCCGATAACGCCCCTTTCAGCTTCGCAGTCTGCGACCCCGCCGAGCACCTGCTCGGCGGGGTCGCGTCGTGTCGGGGCGGTGCGGCCGGTGACTTTTCGGATCTGCAGCTGTCAGTACGAGCAAGACCGTTGTTCGACGGTTCGACGCAGCAGGTTCCCGCAGAAAAGGTGTATCCATGTCCCGAATGCTGTTCGCCAACATGCCCGTCCGCGATGTCGTCGCCACCCGCGCATTCTTCGAGGGTCTCGGATTCGAATTCAACGATGTGTTCAGCGACGAGAACTGTGCCTCGATGGTCGTCAGCGATCAGGCGACCGTGATGTTCTTGGCCACTTCTCGGTTCGAGGACTTCATCTCGGACTCGATCTGCGACACGGGCTCGGCTCGGGAAGTACTGATGTGTGTTTCGGCCGACAGCCGCGAAGAGGTCGATTCGCTCACCGACGCGGCGATCGCCGCGGGTGGATCGAAGTGGATGGAGCCCCAGGACCACGGGTTCATGTACGGCCGGGCGTTCCGAGATCTCGACAACCACGTGTGGGAAGTGATGTGGATGGACCCGTCGGCCGTCCCGGAGAGCTGACCGACCTTGTGCCTAGAGGCGGTCGGGTAAACCGAAGCGATCGAACAGACTCAGATCGAAGAAGCAGGCCACGTGCCCGACCCCTCTGGCATCGACATCGAGAACATGCAGCTGGAACGGCCGGTGCACACCGCCCTCACTCAGCATGTAGAGCCCGTACGCAGGTTGACCGTTGGCAGAGGTCGACACCATCCGCATATCCCCCGCCCCGTTTGCAGGGCAGTTGTTTCGAATGAGCGATCCGATCGTCTCGCCACCCTGGTACCACCCGACGAACGGCGGCATTTCCCACACCGCGTCCGAGGTGAACAGTGTGACCAGTCGGTCGATGTCGTAGCTCTCGAAACACTCCACGTACTGGCTGAGAAGTTTCTGTAGCTCCGCGGATTCGATGGGCTCGACGTTGTCGAGCTCGGGCGCGATCTCGTCGAGGCGCTCCCGTGCTCGCTGCAGGAGGCTGTTGACGGCGGTCGTCGTCGTGGCGAGAACTTCGGCAACTTCCGACGCTTTCCACTGCAACACTTCGCGCATCAGCAGCACCGCGCGTTGCCGCGACGACAGATGTTGCAGGGAGGCGACGAAGGCGAGCCGCACGGATTCCTTGGCCACCACGATGGAGGCGGGATCAGTTGCATCCGCCAGATCGGAATCGGCGATCGGCTCGAGCCACGGAATCTCGTTGTTCTGCACGAGTTCGTCGGTGGGTCCGGAACTCGGTGCACCCAAGCCGGTCGGCAGAGGACGCTTCGCCCGACCCTCCAGCGCGGTGAGACAGGTGTTGGTTGCGATGCGGTACAGCCACGTGCGCAGGGACGAACGGCCCTCGTAGTTGGCGTACCCACGCCAGGCGCGAATGTACGTTTCCTGCAGCAGATCCTCGGCATCGTGAATCGACCCGGTCATGCGATAGCAGTGCGCGAGCAACTCACGACGAAAGGGATCGAACTGCTGGACGAAGTCGTCCTTCTGATCCGAGGCCACGGTCATGCGGTAGAGCGTAAACCGGACCCGGTCGCGCCACAGGTCGAACGCGCGCCGCCGAAAGGATTGCCGACTCTTCTGCGTTAACCTCGGCATCGTGACATCGGCAACGAGTATCGACGACTTGGTCGAAGAGCTGTACCTGCAGCGTCGTCGAGCGTGGGAAGCCGCTCTCGTCACCGCGCAGAATTTCCTCGAGACCATCGCCGACGAGATTCTCGAGGACGTCGATCGAGACCGATTGAATGCGCAGACGGCTCGCATCAAGGACCCGGGCAGATCGGCCGACAAACTGCGCCGTTATCTCTCCGAGGGGCGAATCGACGAGCCCACCGACGCGGACGCCGTCGCCGAGGCGTTGCCCGATCTGGTCGGCGTCAAGGTGCTGTGCAAGACCCCGCGCGATCAGCTGTCGTTCGTCGCTGCGCTCGAGCGAGCATGCAACGACCCCGAATGTTCTGTGCGGTTCGCGCAACCACCCACCGACTACGTCGCCTTTCCCAAGCCGAGTGGCTACCGCGCGTACCACGCCGTGTTGGTCGTTCGAGTGGCCACACATCAGGGTGATCTCGACGTGAAGGTCGAAGTGCAGGTCAAGACCCGCCTGCAGGACGCCTGGGGCGAGCTGACCCACGAGGACATGTACAAGCCCGGTGAGGCACTCAAGCCGACCAAGAAGCACACCGATTACGCCGCGCACATGGCCCACCTGCTCGATCAGGTGGATGCGATGGCCGATGATCTTGCCGCGCAGCTCGACTCGTTGACAGCCGCGTCGAAGGACGGGGGCGTGCTCGCGGCCGACCCGATTCCGAAGGATCCGGACTTCATCAGCGCCAGGGTCACCCGCACCGGTCCACGCTATGCACTCGCCGTCGGCCCGGACGGCCGCAGGGGCCTCGTTCCCGCTCGATCGGTGAAAGCGGTCATCGGCTCGACCGACCGGATCGCCGTCAACGATTATCTCGAAGTGGGCGACTTCATCGATGTGGTCGTCGAGGACTCCGAGGATGCGCTCTACTATCACCTCACCTCGCAGCCGCCACGGCGCAAACCTGCGAAGAAGCGCAAGCGCTGACCTGGAGTTCTCAGGAGCATCTCACGTCGGTCCGGTAGACATGCCTTCTCGTGACCACTACCGAGAATTCCACGGTCGTCACCGATGCCGACACTGTCGACACTGCGGCCGATACGAGAGGGTCCGCCGACCGGTACGCGAGGTTTCGCACACCCGAGACGGTGGTGCCGGCCATCTCGTTCGCCGTTTTGGCGAGTCTGTATGCGACGATGTCCGTGCTGGGGCATCGCCAACTCCGCACATCCGGGTTCGATCTGGGGATATTCGTCCAGCAGATCGCGTCGTACTCGCAGTTTCGGGCACCGACCTCCGACCTGCTCGGGACCGGGTTCAACACCCTGGGCGACCATTTCTCCCCCATCACCGCGTTGCTCGGCCCCGTCTATCGATTGTTCCCGCACGCCGAGACGTTGCTGATTGCGCAGGCCGTGCTGTTCGCACTGGCCGTGATCCCCATCGCTCGGCTGGCGGTTCAGAAGTTCGGCACGACCGTCGGCGTCGTGATCGCCGCGGCGTTCGGACTGTCGTGGGGTGTCCAGGCGGCGTTGAACTTCGACTTCCACGAGATGGCGTTCGCGATGCCGCTGCTGGCGATGTCGATGGTCGCGCTGGTTCGACACCGCTGGCTGCCTGCCCTGGCCTGGGCTCTACCTCTGGTATTCGTCAAGGAGGACATGGGCCTGACGGTGATCGTGATCGGCGCTCTGGTGGCACTGTGGACGACCGGACGAACACGCATTCTGGGGGCGCTGACGGCTGTATGGGGGCTGGCTTGGGTGGTTCTCGCGGTCAAGGTGATCGTCCCGGCGCTCAGTTCGGACAACTCGTACGACCAAGGCTCCAAACTGCCTCCACTCGGTGAAGGCATCGCCGACACCGCGCACGGGTTGGTCGCAGGCGATTCCCGAGCGGCCACCGCCTTTCTACTACTCGCGGTCACCGGCTTCTTCGCCCTGCGATCCCCGCTGTTGCTGGTCGCCGTACCGACAGTCGCGTGGCGCTTTCTCAGTGACAACACCAACTTCTGGAAGCCGATCTACCACTACAACGCGATTCTGATGGTCATCGTGTTCGTCGCCTTGCTGGACGCGTTGGCGCGTAGCCACCGGCACGGTCAACTCACCGAACGAGGCCGAAAGCTGATCGTCGCGTTCGTGGCAGCGTTCGCGGTGATCGCGTTGCCGTTCCTGCCCATGTCGCGGGTGGTGCATGCGCAGGAGTGGACGATCGATCCGCAAGTGACGACCGTCCGAGAGATATCCGAGTCGATTCCCGCAGGCGATCGAGTGGCTGCGTCGAACAATCTCGTCGCACAGCTCGTCGCCGACCACGACGTGTCGGTCTTTCCGCAGCGCGCCACCGATTCGACCGTCCCGGATTGGATCGTCGTCAACCAGCAACGGCCTGCAGGGTGGCCGACGGACGAGACCGGGGATCGCCAGGCAGTCGACCGGGCACTGTCGACCGGATACGACGTCGTCTACTCCGTAGACGGTATCGAGGTCCTCCACCGCCGGTGAGTGGTCCCGATTAGTGTTTGAGCCGATCGACCCCTCGCTCGACTCACCGTGACGACAATCGCAAGGCAGGTACAGATTATCGACGCTCGAACCGGCGATCTCGGCGCCACCAAGACCGCATCGAAGCGCTCGCCGTGGAATCGCAAGAATCCCTACCTCGCGCAGATCCTGAGCAACCGACGCCTGTCCGGTCCCGAGTCCGCCAAGGAAGTCCGGCATTTTGCGGTCGCTCTCGGCGAGAGCGGCATCGCCTACGAGGCCGGCGACGGATTCGGCGTCAAGCCGGTCAACGACGCGGCACTGGTCGCTGCCGTCATCGAGCGTCTCGGAGTGCCGGCCGACACCGCAGTCCACACGAAGTCCGGCGAGATCACCCTGGCCCACGCGTTGACCACCGACTACGAGATCGGTATCCCGTCGATGGATCTGATCGAGGCGGTGGCCGAACGCGCCGGTGACGCCGAACTCGACCACGTTCTGCAGAACGGCGACCGGGCATCGTTCGATGCCTGGACATGGGGTCGCGACGTCGTGGACGTTCTCGACCTCGATCGACCGGGCGCATTCGACCCAGCCGAATTTCTCGGTTTGCTGCGTCCACTGCAACACCGGGTCTACTCGATTTCGTCGTCACCGATCGCACACGCGGGCACCGTACATCTCACCGTATCCACGGTCCGGTACCGATCGGCCGAGCGTGATCGCGGTGGCGTCTGCTCGACGTATCTCGCCGATCGCGTCGGGGACGGACACCAGGCCGGGGTGTTCCTGTCGGCCAACAAGTCCTTCCGCCTCCCATCCGACGACACCCCGATCATCATGATCGGTCCGGGAACCGGAGTGGCACCGTTCAGAGCTTTCCTGCACGAGCGTCGCGCACGGGGCGCTACGGGCGAGAACTGGCTGTTCTTCGGCGATCAGCATCGGTCGAGCGACTTCCTCTACGAGGACGAGCTCGTCGATTTCGAGCGAGACGGCCTGCTGACTCGACTCGATCTGGCCTTCTCTCGCGACCAACCGCAGAAGATCTATGTACAGCACCGCATGCTCGAGTCGGGTAAGCAGCTGTACGGGTGGCTCGAAGCAGGTGCGCACCTCTACGTGTGCGGTGATGCGGCCCGGATGGCCAAAGGTGTCGACGAGGCACTGCACGAGATCGTCGCCGAACACGGTGGTCGCTCCCCCGACGCGGCCGAGGACTACGTCAACGACCTCAAGCGATCCAAGCGCTACCTGCGCGACGTGTACTGACGAGCCGTTCTTGTCGGACCCCCTCGCTACGGTCTCGGATACAGGCATCAGTTCTCGTCCGAGAAGAGGGTTTGCATCGTGACCGCACTGCAGAACGGCCATTTCGACTCCACCACCGCGCTCGCGTGGGCCACGTTCACCGAAAACCTGCATGCTCGTCTTCGGACATTGCCGCGGCGGGACTACATCACGATTTCGGCTGCACAGGCGAGTCCCGGGGAGCGTGGCTTGCGGCCGTACATCGATGTTGCGGCGACCGACGGCGGTCCGCTGGTGTCGGTGGCAGCGCTGCCGTCGCTGCTCTACCCGGATGCCCCGGACGCAACGGCCCTTGATGTGCAGCTCCTCGACTGCGGTTGGCTGGATCGAGGCAAGCCGGTCGCAGACGGGTCGATCATCGATCTCACACGCACCGACGACCGAGCAGATGCGGCGCTCGTCGCGGAGATGATCACGCGCGCGTTCCGCGAGATCTGGAACGTGCCGCACCCGTCGTTCCTGAGCGCTTGGGGTGTCGGGGCCGACGGAGCGTCGTCCGGGCCGGTCGACCTACAACGCGGATTCGTCGGACGGACGGCAGGCACAGCGACCGAAAGCCCCTCGGAGACATCCGACGACGTTCCTGCCGAGCTGAGGTCACTGCAGGCGTTGTGCCAGTTGGTCGGTCGGCGCGTCGACGCGCGCACCGTTCGATCGGTGTGCGCGGGCGGCGATATCGACGCGCTGAAACTTCGAGCATTGTCGCTGCATCGATCGGCTGCGGCACGCGCCCGCCGATCTGCGGACTCCGGCGCAGAGAACCCGGTCGCCGTGTCGAGAAATCTTGCGCGTACCTGGATGTTGGTCGCACGCAGCATCGAGGCCGTAACCACGGCGGACCGGCACGCGTGCCGCTGACGGGTTACAGAACCCGACGAACTATAGAATTCTTCGTCGCAACCCGCTCGCCCGCAGCACTTGACGCTCCACACCTGCCCGGATGGCCTGCTCGGTACCGATGACCCGGACGTGCGAGCGCGCCCGGGTGATGGCGGTGTACAGCAGTTCTCGGGTCAGCAGCGTCGATGCCTCGGCGGGCAGCAGAACCGAGACGGTGTCGTACTGACTGCCCTGACTGCGGTGGATCGTCATCGCGTAGACGGTATGTACCGAGGAGAGCACGTTCGGGTGGATCAACACGTGGCCGCGTCCTCGGGCGAACGCCGCCATCGGAGTTCCGTTGTCACCCAGCACCACTACTCCGGTATCTCCGTTGTAGATCCTCGCTTCGTGGTCGTTGGCCGTCACCAAGAGAGGTTGCCCGGGGTACCAGAGCGAGGGATCGAGAAACGTTCCGCTTCCTTCCCCTACCCACTCCATTGCTTGCCGGTCCCATCGCGAGACGCCCCATCGACCCTCGCGGTGCGCGCACAGGAGGCGGTGTTTCTCGAGCCCGAGCAGTGCTGCGGTGGCGTCTCCGCGTGCAGCGGCGGCGGTCACCTCGGCTGCGGTGTCGACAACGTCGGATCGCAGCGCATCGACGTCGTCGGGGCCCTGGAACGAAATCTCCTCCGCGCCCGACTCGAGCAGCGCCATCACGTCGTCGCCCCGACCGTCTCGTACGGCCACGGCCAGGCGGGCGATGGCCCCGCCGAACCGTCGGCCACGACTGAGCCGAACTACGCCGCCGCGCAATCGATCTCGCTCGAACCCGCTGAGAGCGGCCTCTGCAGGGTCCTCGGCCGCGGCGAAATCCTCGTCCACGAGCTGCGCCAGCACCGGATTCTCGGTGCCGGTGACCGGTCGGGCCACCAGATCTGCAAGCACTGCTCCCGCGTCGACCGACGTCAGCTGATCCGGGTCGCCGACGAGGATCAACCGAGACTCGGGACGCACCGCTTCGAGCAGTCGGCACATCATCGTCAACGACACCATCGAGACTTCGTCGACGACGATCACGTCGTACGGCAACCGGTTCTCGGCGTCATGCCGAAACCTCGTCTTGCTGCCGGGCTTCCACCCCAGAAGTCGGTGGAGCGTCATCGCCTTCAGCTCCGCCGGAAGCCCGAGTAGATCGGCCTGTTCGGATACGGACTCCTGCAATCGTGCCGCGGCCTTGCCGGTGGGTGCGGCCAGTCCGATGCGTAGGTCGCTCCCGTGCTCGCGGACGAGCAGCGCCAGGATGCGCGCTACCGTATGTGTCTTTCCCGTTCCCGGCCCGCCGGCGATGACCGTGGTCCACTGCGTTGCCGCCAGGGCTGCAGCTATCCGCTGTCGATCGGGAGCGGCCGTCGGCAAACCCGATTCGTCCACGAACAGCGCCGAAAGGGCGTCCCTGATCTCGTCGGCATCGGCAGCCGGGTGGGACTGCGAACGGGCGTCGAGAACATCTCGAACAGTGCTCTCCTGCAGATGATATCGATCCAGGTACAGCAGCTCACCTCGATCGGTGTCGACCAGTTTCAGCGGCCTCAGCGGTCCATTCGAACTGCCGACCACCAGTGGGCTCACCCTCAGTGCTCGGAGTACGTCGTCGAGTTCGGGCCACGGAAGGACGCTCGGATCGACATCCGAATCCTCGTCGACGGTGACGTCTCGCAGTCGTCGCAGATCCAGGCACACCGAGCCGGATCGCACCGAGCGCACGGTAAGGGCAGTGGCGAGCAGTACCAGCTCCGACGACTCCCCGGCAAGGGCACCGAGCCGCAACGCCACGTGCACATCGGATGCCGACAGCACACCCGCATCGTTGAAGACACGCAGAATCCCACTGCCTCGCAGCGCAATCGAGACCCCGGTCATCGGACCACCCTCCCGCCGAGCAGGTCCGACAGCTCCACTACCAGAGCTGCGGGCGGATCCCAGTCGAACACCCCGCACCCGGCGGGAGTCCGGGGTCCCACCATGCCCCGAACGAACAGGTAGCGAATGCCACCGAGGTGCACTGTCGGATCGTAGTCCGGTTGACGCCATCGCAGATATCGATGCAGCGCAACGGCATACAGGATGGCCTGCAGCGGATAGTGCGAGCGGATCATTTCCTGGGCCATCTTCTCGCGCGTGAAGTTACCGGTGGTCAGATCCCCCCTGGCGAGACGGTTCGTCTTGTAGTCCACCACGACGTACCGCGGTCCGGGCACGCGAAGAACCGAGTCGATACTTCCGGTGAGAAAGCCGCGCAGTGGTGTCGCTTCCAGATCGTCGAGCAGATCTGCGTACGACGCGAGCACGTCCGTCGGATCGAGGTGGTGCCGCAACAGGCGCGCCACGGACTTCAGTGTGACCGTGACTGCCACCGGATCGTCGCCGCCGGCCAAGGGCAGCTCGAAGTCGAGCTCGGCCAGATGGTCGGACGGCGCTGTGTCGGCGAGGGTCCCGAATCCCAACGGTGTCTGCATCACCGGCAGTAGGGCCGCGGCCAGAGCTACCGGATCGACCTCGGCCATCCGCGCTGCGACAGCCGCTGCACAACGGCGCTCCAGTTCGGCGAGTAGATCGGGCGCGGAGGTGTCGACGTGTTCGAGCGCCTCGTGTACGAGCGTTCCGAACGCCGCACCGGCGGGCATGCCGTTCATCGGTGACGCAATTCCCTCCGGCTGTTCGCCCTCGCCAACCGGTGGTTCCGCAGGCTCGTCGGTCTTCTCGGGGTGTTCGGCCTCGCTGGTTACTCCCGTCTCCGACTGGACGGGCGCGGCATCGTGAGCGTGAGCGGTCAACGCGGAGTAGGACGTTCGACGCCACAGTAGGTCGAGGGTTCGGTCGAAGCGTGCGGCAGCGACGTCGATGTGCGCCTGTTCGGGTCGGATCCAGTGCTCGCTCGATGGTGCACCGGGGCCCACCGGTTCGACCGAGACGAGGTCGGCTGCCGACCCGACCCAGGATTGCAGCCGGTTCGCAGTCGTCGCGTCATCGAGCACCTTGTACGACCGCTCCGGCTGCGCAATTCCGGGGATGCGACCGAACAGCATGCGGTGCAGTGAGGAGGTCGCGGTGTTCCGGCCCGGTGCCCACCACAGGACGACCTGGCTCTCGGCTCGTGTGAGTCCGACGTAGAGCAATCGCAGTTCCTCGCCTGCCTCCTCCTGATCGTTGAGCACCTTCCTGGCCGCGTACCCCGCACCGGACGGTCCGCCGACGTCTCGGATGCGTTCGCCGTTCTCGTGCAACAGCAACGTCGACGGCTTGCTGAAGTACAACGCGTCCCAGGCATACGGGAGATAGACGACCGGAAATTCGAGTCCCTTGCTGCCGTGTGTCGTCATGATCTGCACTGCGGCGGAATCACTGTCGAGCCGGCGACTGCGATCGGTCGACCCGCCGGCCGCCGGTTCCTTGATGCGGTCCGTCAACCACCGGGTGAGGGCGGTGATTCCGAAGGACTCGGATACCGCTGCGCGATTGAGCAATTGGGCGATATGACGCAGGTCGGTCATCGTGCGCTCGCCGGCCTCGACCGCCAGCAGCCGGGCGTCGAGTCCGGACTGGGCCGACACCCTCTCGAACACTGCTGCGAATCCGGCCTGGTCGAACAGCACCGAATACTCACGCAGTCGACTGCTGACCTGCGACAGAGCGTCCTCGGCCCCGGAATCGAGCTGTGCAGCAGTCCATCCGAGCAACGGTGTCAAGGCGGCGAGGCGAACGCGATCGGTGCGATGAGGTTGTTCGATCGCCTGCAGCAGCCACAACCAATCTCGGGCGCTCTCGGTGCCGAACACGCTGGTGCTGCTCGACACGACGGACGGAACCCCGACCGCGTCGAGTGCGTCCCGAATCAACGCCACCTGCTTGGTCGTTCGGGTCAACACGGCGATATCCCGCGGTTCGATCGACCGGGGCCCGTCGGGTCGATCGATCACGGCATGTCGGGACAGCAGCTCGACGATGTCCGCCGCAACGTCTGCCGCAACCCGAGATCGAAGTCGGTCCACTGCGGGAAAACCCTGCCGCAGTGGACCAGCGCCGGTTCGGGGGAGATAACGCACCCGCAAGGGAGGATGCCCGACCATGCGCGAGAGCGGGTTTCGCGCCTCGACTCGGTGCACCACGATGTCCTCGTGGCCGAGGGCTGCGCCGCCGTACAGATGATGCAGGGCGTCGAGCAGCCCCGAATCACTACGCCAGTTGGCCGTGAGCTCGTAGAGGTGGTCCGCGGTCTGCACCGCGTCGAGGTAGCTCAGTACCTCGGCTCCGCGGAACGCGTAGATGGCCTGCTTCGGATCGCCGACGAGGATCAGCGTCGTGAATCCGTGAAACGCCCGCCGCAGGATGTCCCATTGCATCGGGTCGGTGTCCTGGAACTCGTCGATCAACACGACGCGGTATCGATCTCGCACTCGCGCGCAGGCGGCCTCGCCGTGTACTGGGTCGGACAGCACAGAATGCAGAAGTCCGAGCAGATCGTTGTAGTCGCGCACCCCGAGTAGACGCTTGCGACGTTCGACTTCACGTCGTGCTTCGCGGGCGAACCGCACCCGCAGAGCGGGCTCGCGGTTGTCGTCGTCCAGGTCCTCGGTGTCGGGATACAGAGTCGACTGCTGGTCACCCACGGCCGCCAACGCCAACTGCTGAGCATCCCGCCTGCTGAATGCCGGTGCCTCGTCGTCGCCGCTGAACATCTGCAGATACAGATCGTCCACGACCTGCTCGAGGAGATCCGAGACCGATTCGACGAATGTCGATTCGGGTTCGCGTTCGCCCGCTATGCCGAGTCCGTCGAGCATTCGTTGGCAGAAGCTGTGGGTGGTGACGATGGTCCCGGCATCGAAGTCGGACAGAGCTTTTCGCAATCTTCCTCGACGCCTGTCCACTTCGGCGTCGTCGACGGCGGCCAGGAATGCCACGAGTGGATCCTCGGACGCACGAGCGGTGCCCGGGTCTGCCAGGTCGCGGGCGATCGACGCGAATCTGCTGCGGGTGCGATCCCGTAGTTCCTGGGTCGCAGCCCGACTGAACGTCACCAGGAGCAGATCCGAAATCTCGGCGATTCCTTCGGCGATGTAGCGCGCGGCCAACCCGACGATCGCATACGTCTTGCCGGTTCCGGCGCTGGCTTCGAGGACGGTCGTTCCGGTCGGCATCGAACCGAGCAGGTCGAATCCACGGGCGGTGGTCATGCATTTCCCATGTTCTCGGCGGCCAGCAACGGATCCCACAGCTTTCGAGCCAGAACGCCGAAGCGGCTGTTCTCGTTCGACGGCTCCGTCTCGTCGGCGAGCGGGACCGTCGCGAGCAAAGTCTGGAACGACAAGGTCGGACCGTGGACGTACCGCAACGATCGATCGGTTCCGTCCCCGAAGTCGCCGCGCCATGCCCAAGTGGCCGAGTCGTAGCCGTCCTCGATCGAACCGCCTCCGAACCGCTTCTCCGCGTACGCAGATGCGGTACCGGTCGAGATCGGCAGCGGCGACGCCAGTCCGCGATCGCGCAAGTCCACCAACTCCCGCAGCACGGCGACAGGGTCACGCGGGGCCCTCATCGAAGAGCGACGAGGCGGGCGCATCCCGCTCGCCCGGCCGATGGTGACGGCGGTCCACTCCCCTGTCTCCGATGCGGCTACCGCGAGCAACCGCACCCACGCGGCCAGTCGATGCTTGGCGGCCAGGCGCGAGTACGAGGAGCGCGCGAGAGTGTGGCCGTGAATTCCGGTGACGGTGCCGGT
This sequence comes from Rhodococcus sp. ARC_M12, assembly GCF_022810385.1. Taxonomy (NCBI): domain Bacteria; kingdom Bacillati; phylum Actinomycetota; class Actinomycetes; order Mycobacteriales; family Nocardiaceae; genus Rhodococcus; species Rhodococcus sp. ARC_M12. Next base: position 22,885 of record NZ_JALGQI010000009.1, read on the forward strand.
CAGGCGCCGTCCGTCGCCCAGCTCGACCGCGACGTCGATGGTCTCGGCCGCGCCCGTATGGAAGGGCGCGGCCGCGTCGGCGATGATCCCGACGATCTGTCTGATGTCGGACATCTCCCGTCGGCCCTGGTGGAACGGCGGCAGGGTGCCGCGCCGCCACTCTGCGTCGGCGAATTCTCCGATGTCACCGCCCGCGAGCACCGCGGCGAGCATCCGGTCGCCGATACTCCACCGGGACAACGGGTCCAGTTCGATGTCGAGACTGTCGGCAAGATCGTCCTCCAGCTCCGGAACGCGGAAGCCCAACCGTTGGCGCAGGAACGCCTGCACCGGATTCTCGACGAAGGCGATCAGTTCGGCGAGGCCGACGTCCCCGCGATGAGCCGGCGGGAGTGGATCGGGCAGGAAGGGTGTCGCCGGACCGGGCGTTCGTTGCTGAGACACCGCTCCGGCCAGGGCTACCGCGTCGAAACTGAACGGGTGCTCGGCCTCGAAGTTGAGGGGGTCGAACGGCTGCAGCGGATGCCGATGTTCGACGCGTCCGCCCGCGGTCGCCTCGAGCACGTCCATCAACTCGCGCAGTGGGATCGCTGGCGGCTTCGCCGATCCGTCGACGGGGTCGGCTCCGGTATAGAACAGCAGTAGTTTCTCCTCGGCCGACATCACCGCGTCGAGAAGCAGTTGCCGATCCTCACTCCGGATGTCTCGTTCGCCGACGGCTGGGTCGCGGGCCAGAATGTCGTCGCCGTCGATACTGCCCACCCGGGGGAACACCTCGTCGTCGAGCCCGAGGAGCACCACCACTCGATGCGGTACCGATCGCATCGGAACCATGGTGCACACGGTCAGTTCACCGGTGCGGAAGTTCGCCCGGGTAGGTCGCCCGGCCAGTCTGCCGGCCAGCATCGCGCGCACGTCCGCGAGCCGAAGTTCGGCCGCGCTGCCGTGTTCGGTGGCGTCGGCTATCTCACGATGCGCTTGTGCCAGTTGCCATTCGTCGGCCGTGGGCACGTCGGCGAGGAGATCGAGGGCGCGGCTCAAGTGCCGCGTCCATTCGGTTACCGACGCCGGGCCGGCAAGTGTTCGGAGAACCGACGCCAGTCGATCGACGAGTTCTGCGAAGCGGCCGGCAAGGGTGATGTCGTTGCTGTCGACGTCGTCGAGCGGCAGCGCGAGGTCGAGGTATTCGTTCCGAGTCTCGTCCGCGGCCACCCCCAGCAGGATGCGATCGAGCGCCGACTTGAAGGTGTTCTGCCGAAAGTTGTTCAAACCGAACGCTTCTCGTTGCCGAACCGTCAATCCCCAGCGGGCACCGGAGGTCGTCACCCAGTCTCGCAGGCGCTCGAGATCGTCGTCGGTCAACGAGAACTTCTCGCGCACCGGGCCGCTGGCGGCGAAGTCCAACAGCTCGCTCGCTGTCACCCGCCCCTCCGAGAAATCCAGCACCGTGGCGACGACGTCGAGGACGGGGTTGGTGCGGCGTAGGCCCCGATCGGCGAGGCGCACGCGCAGCCGATGCCCTGGATGTACCAGCGCCGCCTGCCCGAAGTTCGCGCGGATCAACGGCGCGTAGGTCTCGACATCCGGGCACATCACCAGGACGTCCCGCGGTTCGAGCGACGGGTCGTCGGTGAACAGATGCAGCAGCGACTCGCGTAGTACTTCGACCTGTCGCGCAGGCCCGTGACAAGCGTGAATCTGCACCGTGTCGTCGGCGACGACTGTGCCGTCGCCGGAGGGAGGGGCGTCGGCCGTGATGTCCGATTGCACTCGCCCGAGCAGGGTGGGTGCCGGGTGCGGGCCGTCGTGGTGCACGGTACGAGTCGCCGCCGGAGCGATCACCGCCTGGAGTTCTCGCACGTCGCGCGACAGACCGGCCAACAGTGGGTGTTCGACGGCCAGAGCCGTCGTGTCGTCTCGTCGGCGAGTCACGCGCTGCCGATCGGCGAGGGAGTTCCACATGGTCGGGCTCGGATGCGGAATCCAGATGTGCACGTCGCGCGCGTGCGACAGCGCTCCGAGTATGTCGAGCTGATCGGTCGTCAGTCGGGTCGGGCCGAAAACCGACAATCGACTCGGTAGCTCCACCGATTCCGGTGCGTCCCGCAGTCGTTCGCATGTCTGCGGCAGTCGTTCGGCTGGACTCGGGCTGCCGATTCGCTCCCGCACCATGCCCCACACTCGTGGTTGCCAGAGCAGGTCCTCGTCCAGGTCGCCGCCGTGTCCGTCGGTGAAGCGTCCGGCGAACCAGTCGCGCAGCATCTGAGGTCGTTGAGATCCGTAGGTGCGAAACAGTTCTGCCACATGCGATGCCGTCGACCAACGGCGTCCCGCACGATGATCCTCGGAACCGGCCCCCAGATGCTTGGACAGCACCGCGGCCCAGGGTTCGGTGCGGCACTCGTCGATCACCTCCAACGCGGTCCAGAGCACCCGGCCCACAGCCCAGGGGTCGTCGTCGGGATCGATATCGTCGACCGAGGCGATGGCGCGCGACACCAATCGCGCCGGGCTCGGGAAGTCGATGTTGGCTGCAATGCCCGCACCCTCGGAGCTGCCCAGAGTGCTCGACAGTCGCTGAGTGAGCCAGCGCTCGACGCCCTTCGCCGGAACCGACACGATCTCGGGCGCGAATGGATCGTCCAATGGCACGGACAGAATGTCGGCGAGTGCAGCCGCCAGTGTTCCGGCGCGTTCGGCGCGGTGGAGCGTCAACACCGTTGCGGTCCCCTGCCTGCTCGTCCTGGTGCCCGATTTCGGGCTCGTGACGACCCTACTCGAGGCACCGACAGATTCTCTGCGATGAGTCCGGCCGCCGATCCCGGTCAGTATCCGTGGACCCCTTGCCGAGACGAAGGAGAACGACATGTTCGAGCATGTGCTTGCAGTGATAGCGGTGCGCGATATCGATTCGGCCGACGGCTGGTATCGGCGGCTGTTCGATCGGCCCGCAGACAACAACCCGATGCCGAGTCTGGTGGAGTGGCAAGTGGCCCCCGCTGCCTGGCTGCAAGTGACGGTCGATTCCGAGCGGGCCGGCTCGTCGTTGTTCAACGTTGCCGTCGGAGACATCGAGGTGTTCGTCGAGGCCGCCCGTTCCCGCGGCATCGACTTCGGCGACATCGTCGACGCGAACAAGGGAGTCAGACTGTCGACGGTCTCCGATCCCGACGGCAATTCGATTACGGCGATCGGCGGCTTTCGCGAGCAGTACTGATCGGCGGTCGCCGTTCTCTCACGGAATGTAACGACGAACCCCGTCGGTGCGACATGATGAACGGAAAAGCGACCGACCGGTTCGAAGAGAACGAGACGGTTGCTTCCGGTCTCGCGGGTCACATCTCGGCCGCGACATCGACAACTCTCGCGACCCGAACGGACTCTCGACATGACCAGCGCCTACCCGCCACCCTTTCAGCGTCCGGCACCCGAGGCACAGACGCCTCGCCGCCCCCTGCTCGGGAAGGTATTCGCCTGGACCGCAATCGTTTTCGGGGCGTTCTTTCTGATCGGAGCGATCGTCTCGTTCGAGTTCGGTGCGGTGCTGGTCGGCGCGTTGCTGGTCGGCACCGGAGTCGTGTACCTGCGCTCGTCGCCCGCGCGGGGTCGCAAGGTCTGGGCGGTACCTGCCATCGCCGTCCTCCCCGCACTGTTCGTGATGGGGCTGACCACCACGACCGAACCCGAGACCACGACCGCCATCGCACCGGTCGCGGCCGTGCCCGCATTGCCGACCGTCACGACGACCGTCGCACCGACGCCCTCCACCACGACACCGGCCCCGACCACGACAACCGCGGCTCCGACGACCGAAGCCGTGGCCGCCGTCGTCGAGCTACCGACGACAACGGAGTACATCCCACTGCCCGATCCCGAGCCCGTGTACATCCCGGAGCCCGTCTACACACCTGAGCCGGTCTACACCGCCCCCGCGCCGTTGGCCGCAGTGCCTTCCGTTGTCTCGTACGCCAATTGCGATGCGGTCCGTGCGGCGGGTGCAGCCCCGATCTACGCCGGGGATCCGGGATACAGCACCAAGCTGGACCGTGACGAAGATGGCGTCGGCTGCGAGAACTGACCACAGTCAACCCACCAACCGCCGCGTCAGGTCCGCCGCTTCTCGGGTGTAGGCGACCAACATGACGAGGTCGACGGACGGCCCTGCTGCCATGACCGCGACGACCTGTTGGGTGACGGCTTCGTGCGTCGGCCATCCGTACGAGCCGCCGGAAATCAAGGGGAACGCGATGGACTTCAGGTTCATCGACGCCGCGAGAGCCAGACTGCGGACGTAGCACAGCCGCAGCAATTCCGACCTGTCCTCGTGCGGGGAGTACCGCGGACCGACGGTGTGGATGACGCACGCTGCACGTAGCCGGCCCGCGGTGGTCGCGACGGCTGCGCCGACCTCGAGTCCGTGCGGCAGGGTGGTGGCCCGCAGCGCCTTGCATTCGGCGAGGATGTCCAGCCCGCCGGCGCGGTGGATTGCACCGTCCACTCCGCCACCACCTAGCAGTCGTGTGTTGGCGGCATTGACGATCGCATCTGCGGCCACGTCCGTGATGTCGCCCTGGACGACGTCGATGATCGTCATGAAATGTCCTTCGCTGCAATGATGTTCGAGGTGATTCGGTCGAGATCGTCGGCTCGGAACCCTGGGTAGCCGTGGACGATGTCGCGCCAGTCGCTCGGCACCGCCGATGCGCCCCAACGCGCTCCGAGGAGCCCTCCGGCTATGGCCGCCGTGGTGTCGGTGTCGCCGCCTGCGCGGACACACGATTCGAGAGCGGCGGGCAGGGGCCGATCCGAATCGGCAGACCGATGGATCGCCCACCACGCCGTCTGCAGAGCGTGCACCACCCAGCCGTTGTTCGGGAAGTCGTCCGGCTCCCCCTCCTGTGCCTGATGGATCAATGGTTGCCAGAAGTCGCAAACGTCGGGGTCGGCATCGTCCAGAAATTCGGTCACGCCGTCGTAGGTCGAGTTCAGAACCGCGTATCGAATTGCGTGACTCCATAGTTGGCAGGCTTGACCGGCACGGGGGTCGGAATGGGTGAGGGCACTGATCCGCGCCGCGGCATCTCGACAGCCGGCCGGGTCGTCGAGGTAGGCGAGGGCAACCGGCGCCGTTCGCATGAGCGATCCGTTGCCGCCGGTTCTACCCGACAACGACGCTGCCACCGCAGTCATATCGGCACCATCGCGAGTCGGCCGCGACAGCACCAGACGAGTCTGGTTTCCCACGTCGGGAGGGTTCTGGGCGAACCAGTCGCGGAAGTGTGCAGCGATGTCGTCCACGTCGCCACCCTGCTCGAGTGCGCGCGCGACGCAGAGCGCCATCGAGGTGTCGTCGGTCCATTCCCCCGGGGCCCAGTCGAATGTGCCGCCGCCGATCATGGCGATGGTTCTCTCGGGCGTCGGATATCCGAACTCGTAGCCCGCGCCCAACGCGTCGCCCACTGCGGTTCCGAGCAGAACGCCCCTCGCTCGATCGTGCTGAACGTCCGTCAAGTGCATGAGTACCCCTTAGATCGATGTTGCGCTAACTATAGATCAGATTCGCGCTAAGATGCAAGGCATGACGTGGAGAGACCGAGGAGGCCAGGCCCTGATCGACTACCCGCGACCCTCGGTGGCGGTCGATGTGGCAGTACTGACCGTCCGCGAACGGCGATTGCATGTGGTCGTGGTGCCCTCGGAACGAGGCCTTGCACTGCCGGGTACGTTCCTGCACCCCGAAGAGACTCTCGCCGACGCGGCCGACCGCGCATTGAGGACGAAAGCAGGCATCGTCGACCTCACGTTTCATCAACTGAGAATGTTCGACGCCCCCGACCGCGACGATCGCGGCTGGGTGCTGTCGATGGCGCACAGCGCGGCAGTGTCGATCCGATCACTCACTCCGACAACCGAATCCATGCTCGTCGACGACACGAGGCCGGTGTCTCCGCTGGCCTTCGACCACGACGACATGGTGGCCGAAGCAGTGGACGACCTGCGCGGTCGTTACGCGCGTGAGGTCGATCCCGCACTGTTGATGGATGCGGAATTCACACTTCTCGAACTCCGCGAGCTGTACGAGATCGTCTTCGATCGCCCGCTGCCGAAAGACACGTTCCGACGCCACGTCATCGGCTCGTTACAGGGAACGGGCGCGACGTCGACCGCAGGCGGCGGGCGCCCCGCCGAACTGTATCGCCGCGCGGCGGACTCGACTCTCCCTCCGTCCACGGGCTCGTTCCTACTCGGCTGAGGGCATGGATCGACGAAACCGGACATGACAGCAGATAAGCTGCAAGCCATGGGATCGAAGCGGCCTGCCAACCGCGGACAGAAACGTGCAGAAAAGACCAAGGCCCGGCAACGGCGTCACCAGCAATCCCGACCGGCTCCGAGCGGTGTCGAGACCGAACGCATCGCCGATCTGATCGACGGATTCGTCGAATGGCTCGACGAGAGCGAGATGGCAGAACAGTCGGAGGCGATCTCTCGGCTCGTGTCGTCGACGCTGACCCAACTTGCCGGTGCTCGTCAGGGCTTCTCCCCCAGCGCCTGGCTGCCCGCCGATGCACACCTGCTGGTCGATGCGGCCGAACGCATCCTTCAGGAAGAGTCCGAGACGGCCGAGGACACCGCGGTCAATCTCGTTCTCACCTCGCTGCAGTACCTGACCTTCCTCGACGAGACCGATCTCTGGGACGGCAGCCCCGAGGACTACGCGCACTGCATGGAAGACCTCTCGGACTTCCTCGAGGGCGACGAACCCGACATGCTCGACGCCGACGACATCGACCTGCCCGACGTTTCCCTTGCCCAAGAACTCGCGGCGATCTCGGGGCTGCCGCTGCTGCCTGCACTCGACGAGATCGTCGCGCGCGTGGCCGACGGATTGGCGGTGGGCGACGATGCCGACCTGCAGCGCGCCGTCGACTCCGCCCCGCTCGATCCTGCCCGGCTCGACGCGGGTGCCGCGGTCGATTACTGGTCGACGGCCATCGCAACAGAACTCATTCGCATCGACGGAGACACTGCCAGGCCCGGCGACAATGCACATTCGCTGGCCGACCGTGGAGCCGAGACCGTGCACGAACTGGTTGCCGAACACGTCCGCGTGCAGCTGTCGGGAGATGGCGACGACCCCGATGTGTCACGGTCGCTGGCCAACACGTTCGCGGTGCAGACGCTTCTGGCCGCCATGACCGACGAGCTGCCGATCAACAACGAGGGCGAGGATTACGCCGAGCTGGAGGGCGAGGACCTGCGTACCGCGCAGCTGATCGACCACCGCGTTCGATCCCTCATCGAGCAGGGCATCCTCGTCAGGATCGAGGAGGTACTCGCCGTTCCGCACGCGTTGCGTCCGGCGGTGCTGGACGGTGTTGCCGAGGCGCAGCCGTTCGGAGCGATCGACGAGGAGTCGCAGGACGACCCGCTCTACGGCTCGGTCGAGGATTCGGCGTCGTCGTGACGGCCCCCGCGAGCGCCGAGACCGTGTCGGTGGTCGCCGCTAGCGTCATCGACTGTGCGTTACGTCAACGCGATCTGGGTAAGGAGCCGACATGAGCGATTCACTCGAGTTCGACTTCGACGTCGATGCTGCCTGGATGCAGTTCCAGCGCAAGCTGGGCGATTACGTCAGCGCGATGCGCGACGGCGATGCGCTGGTGATCGAGTCACGTTACGACACCACCGACGGCGTGCCCGACACCGCCGCCTGCGTGCAGTTCTACGCCTGGGATCTCGATATGGTCCGCTGCGAAATTCCGGCGAACGAGCACCTACACAGTAGCCGCGCCATCACCGACGAGCAACGAGAAGCACTGGGCCGGATCGGCTTTCGCATGTCGGTCGATTCCGAGCCCACAGCACCGCACGTGGACCGCAATCGCTCGTGGTCCGATGATCTGGCAAAGAAGACCGTCGCGGTGTTCCGCGACATCTGGGGTCTGCCCCACCCGTCCTTCCTCGGCTCGCGCGCCACCGGTCGCTACGACGTCCCGAGTTTCGACGCCACCACTGCCGAGTCCGGCCCGACGATCGTTCCACAGTGTGTGCAGCCGAAGGGCAAGGAACACCTACAGCAACTCGTCGATCGAGCCCTGGAGCCATGGTTCGGTTTCCCTCCGGATCACGACCCCGACGGAGACATCCCCCTGCGGTTCGTGGGCGGCACCGCCTACGTGTCGGTCAAGCCCACCGAACCTGTGGTCGAAATCAATTCGACGCTGGTGCACGCTGTGTCGGGACGAACCCGCGCAGCCGAGTTGCTGGTCGATCTCAATCTGCAACTGCCCGATGTGATGCTGCACCTGGTTCAGGACTGCATCGTCGCGCAGGTACGGGTCAGCGGGTCACCCTTCGTCGCCGACCACCTGCTGTGGGCAGTGCGGATGCTCAGTCACGTGTGGGAGCAGGTCGACGAGAAGTTCGCCGAGGATTTCGGCGGCGCACTCGGGGAACCGACGCCACCGCCGATCGACGCGGAGGACTTTCCGGAGAAGCTGCTCGAATTGGTCGAGCTCGTTGCCCGATCCGAAGAACCCCTCGACATCGACACCGTCCTGGGATGTTGCTCATCCGATCGCGATGTCGTCGTGTCCTACCTGCGCATCAGCGCCGAGCAGGAGGCCTCGTGGCGCGGTATGGCCGTCGCCGCGGATCTCGGTGACGAGCACTGCGACGTCGACGAGGCAGACCGAGAGGCCGGCAAGTGGGGACGCGCTGTAGCTGCTCTGCGCGAGGTACTTCGCAGCACACCTGAGCAGGTCACGCCGGTGGTCGACCCCTCGGCGATCCAGTTGCAGCTGTTCGAGACCGACGAGGTCGCGGAGATTTCCGACGAGCGTTCGGACGATCAGTAGACGGTAGACGAACAGGATTTCACTCGCGCGCTTCCCTTTCGTGTTAACTGGGGTTACATTAACTCTATGTTCGCACCTCGTTTGGAGAAGCCATGACACTGACGACAGGCACTACGTCCGTTTCGGTCGATACCGACGCCACGGACGAACAGCAGTACAACGAGACGCTCACCTTGCTGTCCGAGGGTTCTGTGCACAAGCACTTCGACCCGTACGTGGACATCGACTGGGAGTCCGAGAAGTTTGCGGTGCCCGCGAACGATCCTCGCTGGGTCCTTCCGGTCAAGACGGACCCGATCGGTGGCCACGCCTGGTACCGCGCGCTTCCCCTCGAGAAGCAGATCGAAATCGGCATGTGGCGTCAGGCCAACGTCGCCAAGGTCGGTCTTCAGTTCGAGAACATCCTGATCCGCGGCATGATGCAGTACGTGTTCTCGCTGCCGAACGGCTCGGCCGAGGCACGCTACTGCACCCACGAATCCATCGAAGAGTGCAACCACACCCTGATGTTCCAGGAGATGGTCAACCGCGTCGATTCCGACGCCCCCGGCATGAGTCGGCCCATGAAGATGCTCTCGCCGTTCATCCCGCTGTTCGCGACGCTGTTGCCCGAACTGTTCTTCGTCGGCGTCCTCGCAGGCGAGGAGCCCATCGACCACATCCAGAAGTCGGTCCTGCGGTCCGGTGAAGACATCCACCCGATCATGCAGAGCGTCATGGCCATTCACGTTGCCGAAGAAGCGCGACATATCTCGTTCGCACACCAGTTGCTGCGTCGCCGAGTCCCCAAGATGTCCAAGGCCGGACGGTTCTTGCTCTCGTTGGCCTTCCCGATCACGATGCGCATCCTGTGCGACGTCATCGTCATCCCGCCGAAGAAGTTCTGGACGAAGTTCGACATCCCGAAGCAGGTGAAGAAAGACCTGTTCTGGGGCACCCCGGAATCGCAGCATGCACTGCAGGACTACTTCGGCGATGTCCGCATGTTGGCCACCGACACCGGCATGATGAATCGTGCTGCTCGCCTGATGTGGAAGATGTGCGGAATCGACGGCAAGGCCTCACGTTTCCGTAGCGAGCCGGACCGTAGCTCGAGCCAGTTCGCCGCCTAGGTCTCCAGCCCCCACAGCCCTCTCGCCGCTCAGCCTTCTTGCCTCTGCCGTCAGGAACCCCTCATGCCCCACGTCGTCACCCAGTCATGTTGCAGCGACGCGTCGTGCGTCTACGCGTGTCCCGTCAACTGCATTCATCCCACCCCCGACGAGCCGGACTTCCTGACGGCGGAGATGCTGCACATCGATCCGCAATCGTGCGTCGACTGCGGCGCGTGCGTTTCGGCCTGTCCGGTCGATGCCATTGTGCCGCAGGCAAAATTGACCGAGGCGCAACTGCCGTTCTTGACGATCAACGCGGATTTCTACAAGCAGGAGCGTCCCCCTCGGCCGATCCTGGCACCTGTGACGCCGGCTGCATCGGTCTCGCGGGATCGCCAGCCGCTTCGAGTGGCGATCGTCGGATCCGGTCCGTCGGCCATGTACGCGGCGGACGAGTTGCTCACTCAACCCGGCGTGAGCGTCGATGTCTACGACCGGCTTCCGCAACCGCACGGACTCGCTCGACTCGGCGTCGCACCCGATCATCAGAAGACGCGTCAGGTGTCGCGTCTGTTCGAAACCATCTCTGCGCAAGAGGGTTTCACCTACCACCTCGGCGTCGAGGTCGGTAAGGACATCACCCACGACGAGTTGATGGACAGCCACCATGCCGTGATCTACGCGGTCGGGGCATCATCCGATCGCGAGCTCGGCATCCCAGGTGCCGAACTGCCCGGGCGTACGTCGGCAACCGATTTCGTCGCCTGGTACAACGGGCACCCCGATCATGCGCACCGCACGTTCGATCTCTCACACGAGCGCGCCGTCGTCGTCGGCAACGGCAACGTGGCACTCGACGTCGCCCGTATCCTGACGATGAACCCGGATGCGCTCGCCCAGACCGACATCGCACCGTATGCCTTGGAAGCCCTGCGTCACAGCGCAGTTCGTGAGGTGGTCGTCGTCGGCAGGCGGGGTGTGGCGCAGTCTGCGTTCACCGTTCCCGAGTTCGCCGGATTGCTGACCGTTCCCGACATCGACCTGGCCATCGACCGTAGTGAACTGGCACTCGATCCGGTGACCGTCCGACTCGCCGCGACCGACGACCTTCCCCACGCCGTGGCGCAGAAGCTTCAACTGCTCCGCCACGTCGACGAATCACCCGAACCCAGCGCCAGAAAGCGCATCACGCTGCGCTACCTGCTGTCCCCCACCAGCATCCTGGGCACCGACCGGGTGACAGGCATCGAGTTCGATCGCATGGGCCTGACCGTGGACAGCGACGACGTGGTCCGCAGCATTCCGACGGGGGAAGTCGACCGCATCGACGCCGGCCTCGTCCTCACGTCCATCGGCTACCGTGGCGTCGCTCTCCCCGGCGTTCCGTTCGACGATCGTGCCGGGATCATCCCGAACGCCGGCGGACGCATTCTGCAGGAACCGGGCGGACCCGTCGAGGTCGGCCGCTACGTCACCGGCTGGATCAAGCGCGGTCCCTCCGGGTTCATCGGGACCAACAAATCCTGCGCCCAGGAAACCGTCGGCCATCTCGTGGACGACTTCAATGCAGGCCGTCTCACCGACCCGATCGAGTTGCCCGACACCTGGCCGACCGAGTCGACCCGGGGCGCTCTGCAACGCTCGAAGGAGATGCTCTCGGCGCTGCGCCGGTCCTGATTACTCACCCCCCGGTTGGGATCAATGCGGCTTTCGGTCACTCCAACTGCAAGAAAGCCACATTCATCCAGGTGACGAAGGCCGCAGAACCGGGGAAAGCGGCGTGAGGTTGAACCGTCCACCATCGGGGTAGCTACAGTCATCGGCCACCGATTCACGGCGGGCCAACACCTCGAGGAGCACGAGATGCCGGCCCTGCGACGCATCTTCACCAGGACTGCTGTCCCAATTGTCGGTATCGCTGTGGCGTTGGTGTGCGCAGCACCGGCCCAGGCCCTGCCGACACCCGGCGACCTCTCGGATGTTCCGGCCCGAACCTCGTTGTCGTACGAACACATCCCGACGGGGACGTACGTGGGCAGCGCGGAGGACAGCTCGGCGCGCCCAGGACTGTCGACGGTCAAGCTCTACATGGCCGACTACGTCGTCCGCTTCGGCGACGGTTCGCCCAGAGACCTCGACCTGGCCGCCAGGATGGTAGAGGTCAGCGACGACGGTGCCGCTTCGACGCTCGACAACAAATACCCCCAGGCGATTTCGGCAACCGCCGCGGAATACGGACTCACCTCTACCTCGCGGGGCGGTTTCTGGGGCAACTCGTCCACGAGCACAGCCGACACCGTGCGATTCTTGGCGGCGAAGAAGCGCACCGATCCCGCCAGCCCCGTCCTCGCCTGGATGAACACCGCGGCTCCTGTGGCACGCGATGGAATGGTTCAGGACTGGGGCACCGAGCAGTTGTCCGGCGTGACCGGGACCAAGTGGGGATGGGCCGACGACCGATCGAGTGTGGTCGCGTCCGCGTCGATCGGCGATGATTTCGTCATTGCGTCCAATACATACGGACCGACCCGATCCAACACCGACGACGTCATGGCAGGTCTCGGCGGCGTCGAGTTGACGGCACCGCCGGCCGCCGCTCCTGTTCCGAACCTCCCCGTGATTCCCGGCCTGCCGTCGGTCGAAGAATTGCTGCAGATGCTTGCCCCTCGCTGATACGTTCGAAACTCTGTCGGACCCCTCCCCTACTCTGCGATCTACCGAAAAGTTCGGGGACCACACCGGGGGACGTGGAGGGGACGACGATGAGTCGTATCGATTCGGGCAGCATTTTCAAGTACACACACGCCACGAATAAGCGCGAGAGTGCCGATCCGCACGAATTGCTGGACAGCGGAATCGGTTTCGCCCAGTTGGGTTCGTCGGCGAAGGACATGACGCAGCTGATCGCGGAGCGCCTGTCCGCCGCAGACGAAACCGATCCGGCGTGTTCGGTGCACGATCGGGCGGCGACAATACTCGACGGCGCACTCGACACGGCTTTCGAGAACGGTTGGCAGCCTGCCGAACTGGTGCACGTGACGCGTCAATGCGCCGGAGGCGACGGCACAGTGGTCATGGTCGAGGCCATCGCCGCACACGCGGAGCGAAGCTCGGCCGAACGCCTCGCTCCGGATTCCTGGCGCGATCAACTGTCCGAGCTGCACATCGACCACGCAGGGGGCACGACTGCCCAGCGCCTTCGGCGGTGGCGTTCGTACAACCGACGATCGTCCGCGCAGTCCTGGTACACCCTGTTGCTCGTACTCGGTTGCGCAACGTGGTTGTTGCCCCTCGAAAAGCTCCTGCCTCCTCCAGCTCGTTGGACATCGCAGTCGGTAGCAACCGGCCCCGGACCAGCCACGGACACGAAGATGCTCGGCAGAATCCGGGGGCTGCTGGCCAAGGCCGAGTCGACGCAATTCCCCGCTGAGGCAGAGGCATTGTCGGCCAAGGCCCAGGACCTGATGACGCGCTATGCGATCGACAGCGCGCTTCTCGATTCGGAGCACCCTCGCAGCCTGATCGACGATGTCGTCACCCGACGCATCATGGTGAGCAATCCGTACTCCAAAGCCAAGCTGCTTCTGCTGCACTGCGTATGTCACGCAAACGGTGCCAGGACACTGTGGAAGAAGAAGTACTTGCTGGCCACCGTGATGGGTCTCCCCGTCGATCTCGATCTGTGTGAACTCCTCTACACCTCGTTGCTGGTCCAGTCGGCACGCGCACTCGACGAGGTGGCCGATTCGCCGGCAGCGAGGACCCGCAGTTTCCGTCACGCATTCTTGATCGCGTACGCCCACCGAGTCGGCGAACGATTGCACGAGGCACGCAAGAGAGCTACTGCGGCTGCAACGCAACGACACGGATCGGCTCTGGTGCCCATCATGGCGGAACGATCCGACGCCGTGGACCGTGCCTACGCTGCCCGGTGCCCGTCGACGAAAACGATCACGTTCGGCAGCGGCAATGCGGAGGGATCGTATGCCGGCCGTGCCGCCGCCGAACGCGCGGACCTTACCGGTGGGCGCGAGCGGATCGACAAATCCGATCTGGCCTCGTGAGTGCGCGCTACATTGACTGCCATGACCGGTCTCGATACTCCCTTGACGCCCCTTCGCTTTCTCGAACGCGCAGCGGAGGTCCATCCCCACAAGACCGCCGTGGTGGACGGGCCGAGGACGTTCACCTACGAGCAGTTCGCCGCCGACGTCACCCGACTCGCGCACGCACTGCGCGCGTCGGGTGTCGGCCACGGAGATCGAGTGGCGTACATCGCGTCCAACTCTGCAGAGCTGTTGTTCGCGCACTACGCCGTTCCCTTGGCCGGTGCCGTTCTGGTCGCAATCAACACCAGACTGTCGCCCGCCGAGGTTCGCTACATCTGTGACCATTCGGGTTCGGTTCTGCTGGTGGGAGATTCGGACCTGCTGACCGGACTCGGAACCGATCCCATCGCCGATTCGGTTCGTGAGATCGTCGAGACTCCCTCGGTGGACGGCACCTACGGCAAGTTGCCGCACACCACGCGATACGACGCTTTCCTGGGTCGTGGCTCGGACGAACCGATGGAGTGGGAGGTCGACGACGAGACCTCCACCATCACGATCAACTACACCTCCGGCACCACCGGTCGGCCCAAGGGAGTGATGTACACCCATCGCGGTGCCTACCTCAATTCGCTCGGAGAACTGCACCACCAGGGATTCGGCATCGACACTCGCTATCTGTGGACGCTGCCGATGTTCCATTGCAACGGGTGGTGCACCACTTGGGCCGTCACTGCTGCGTCGGGCACGCACGTCTGCCTTCGCGGTGTCCGCGGCGATGCGATCTGGTCCGCCATCGACGACGGCGTCGACCACCTCGCCGGCGCGCCGACCGTACTGACCACTCTTGCTACTGCAGCGCAAGCACATTCACTCGACCGGCCCCTGACCATAGTCACAGCGGGCGCTCCCCCTAGCCCGACGATCATCGGCAAGATTCGTGCGCTGGGGGCAACGCTCGTGCACGTCTACGGACTCACCGAGACCTACGGTCCGTACTCGGTCTGCGAGCCGAAGCAGGAATGGCTCGAACTGGACGGTGACGAGCAGGCCCGACGCTTGGCTCGGCAGGGTGTCGGGATGCTCACCGCCGACCGGTTGCGCGTGGTCCGTGAGACGCCAGGCCCCGGCGGAGCACTGATCGACGTCGAACCCGACGGCGTGGAAATGGGCGAAATCGTCATGCGCGGCAACAACGTCATGAAGGGCTACTACGCCGACACCGCCGGCACCGGGCAGGCGTTCGCGGGCGGCTGGTTCCATTCGGGCGATCTCGGGGTGATGCATCCCGACGGCTATGTTCAGTTACTCGATCGCGCCAAGGACGTGGTCATTTCCGGCGGGGAGAACATCTCGACGATCGAGGTGGAACAGGCGCTCGCCAGCCACCCTGCCGTCGCCGACGTCGCGGTGATCGGGGTGCCGGACGACAAGTGGGGTGAGCGGCCCAAGGCCTTCGTGGTGTTGGCACCGGGCGTGGAAGTGTCGGAGGCGGACCTCGTAGCGCACGTCAAATCTGCCATCGCCTCCTACAAAGCCCCGCGTGCAGTCGAATTCATCGTCGAGCTACCGAAGACATCGACCGGCAAGATCAGGAAGAAGGAACTGCGCGACGCGGAGTGGGGCACGTCCGCTTCGAAGATCAACGGGTAGCCCACTTCGGTCACGCCATCTGCACACCGGCGATTTGGGTGACCCCGCCCGTGCCGTCGAAGGACAACTGCCGAAACGCCACCTTCTCGACGAAGAACCTGTCGTGGCTCACCAGAATCACCGCGCCGGGAAACGCCATCAGGGCACGCTCGAGCACCTGGGTGCTCGGCAGGTCGAGGTGGTTGGTGGGCTCGTCGAGCACGATCACGCCTGCGCCGAACAGCAGACACTGCGCCAATGCAACTCGTGCCTTCTGTCCACCGGACAGAACACCGATCTTCGATTTGAGATCCATCTCGGAGAACTGCAGCAGTGTCAGAAAGCGATGGACTTCTTTCTTGGTCGCCGTCAGTGCGAGGCTGCCCGGCATCGCGTTGACCGAGTGCGACACCGTGTCGTCGAGATCCAGATCGGCGAGCACCTGGTTGTAGTAGATGAACGACGGCGCCTTGGTCTTCCATTTGATCTTGCCGCTGTCCGGTTGCTCGGCACCGACGAGGATGTCGACGAGGGTTGTCTTGCCACAGCCGTTCGGTCCGGTGATGGCGATACGGTCGCCTCGATGCACGGTGAACGAGATGTTCTCGAAGAGTCGTTGCTCGCCGTAGCTCTTGGAGATCCCCGTGATCTCCGCCAGGTTGTCGTGGACGTGCAGTCCGCCGTAGATCGCGGTGACCACCGTGTCCACCGGGCGCGGACTTTTGCTCTTCTTGATGTTCGCGAGCCGCCGCTTGAGCACCCCGCTGGGGTTCTTCACTGCTTCCTTGCGATCGCTGATCGCTTCCTGCTCGTAGGCCAGCAACTGTTGCTCGTTGCTGAACTCGCGCTCGAGGTTCTTGAGTCGAAACTGCTTCTGCTGAACGTATTCCGAGTAGCTACCGTCGTAGGTCTGCAGGTGATGGTTCTCGATCTCGACGATGCCGGTGACGACCTGTTCGAGGAAGGCGCGGTCGTGCGAGACGACCAGAAGCGCTCCTCGGAAATCACGCAACCAGCGCTCCAGCCACGCGATCCCGGCCACGTCGAGGAAGTTGGTCGGCTCGTCGAGGAGTAGAACATCCGGCGCTTCGATGAGAATCTTTGCCAGCGCCGCTCGGTTGCGCCAGCCACCGGACAACCGATCGACGGGCAATTCGCGCCGCTCGGTGTTGAATCCCAGCATCGACAGCACCGTGTCGATCTGCTGGTGATAGGTCCAGCCGCCGCTGTTCTCCATGGCGTCGAGTAGCTCGGCCTGGCGATCGACCAGCTTGTACATCTGCTTCTCGTCGAGGTCGCCCCCGAGTGCGGCTTCGACCTCGGCCAATTCGACCTCGATCGCGTGCACAGTGCCGAAGAGAGATTCGAGCTCGGCTTGGATGCTGCGATCGCCGTCGAGTTCGGAGAACTGCGAGAAGTACCCGATTCGCGCTCCCTCGGTGACATCGACCGTTCCGGAATCAGGTGTCTCGCGCCCGAGAAGGAGCTGCAGCAGAGTGGTCTTGCCCGTGCCGTTACGGCCGATCAGACCGATGCGATCGCCGTCCGCGAGGCGGAAGAAAACCTCACGCAGCATCACCTTCTGGTCGTATCCCTTGGCAACATCGTTCAAGCGGATCCAGCTCAAGCGTTCACTTCTCCTGAAAACACGGGTCCGCTGAGTCGTCGAACCGGGCGCGCTCACTCTAACGTCGGCGTGTTTCGAATCGGATTTCGATCGAACGACGCATCGTTACAGTTTCGTTCTCATCGCCACCGAATCGCACTCTGTGGTGGCGATACGCGTCGGTCCGGCAATTCAGACAGCGCTGTGTGCTGGTCGTTCACGCCGAATTCGGCAAATCACCGTGCTACGTTCAAGTTCGGACAAAGCAATCCCCAAGCAGTACACAAGACTGCAACCGGTCCGGCCGAAGTGTTGCGCGTATCGCTCCCGGCACATCGGCGCAGGTCCGGTTTTCGCACAGTCAAGAACCGGAAGGCCCCACGCATGGCACACAGTGTGCTGAACACAGGCTCGACGAAGAAGATCATCACCACCCTCGCCGGTGCCGCACTCCTTGCAGGCAGCCTCGCAGGATGTACCTCCACCAACACCGACGACGGAGCCGATCGATTGCAGTCACTGCGCGATGCCGGCACCATCACGGTCGGAGTTGCCGGTGAAGCGCCGTACAGCTTCGAGGAGAACGGTGAATTGACCGGCGCAACAATCGCTTTGCACCGCGAGATCTTCGGCAATCTCGGAATCGACACCGTCGAGGGTGTCAACGCCGACTTCGGCGCACTGATCCCGGGCCTGCAGGCCAATCGATTCGACGTCGTCAGCGCGGGAATGTCGATCCTTCCGCAACGCTGCGAACAGGCCGCCTTCGGCGACCCCGAGTTCAATTACACAACCGCTCTGATGGTCCCGACGGGCAATCCGGCAGGTCTGACCGACATGCAGTCCGTCGCAGACAGTGGCCTGCGGTTGGCCACGATGACCGGAGCGATCGAGTCCGATTATGCCGAGGCACTGGGCATTTCGAGTCAGCAAGTCGCCGCACCGCAGGACGGAATGGACGCCGTCACCTCCGGTCGTGCAGACGTGTTCGCCCTGACGGCCATCTCGCTGAACTGGATGAAGACCAACAACCCAGATGCTCCGGTGGATGTCACCGAGTCCTTCGTCGCCGAGATCGACGGCGAGCCGCAGGTGGGAGCCGGTGCGACCGTATTCCGCACCGACGATCAGGAGCTGCTGGACGCGTACAACGAGGAGCTCGCGAAAATCACCTCGAACACCGATGCGTACCTCGACATCGTCGGGGACTTCGGCTTCACCGCCGAGGAGCTACCGGATCCGAGCTTGACCACCGCCATGCTCTGCGAGGGCTGATCGCTGCTGCAGGCTGATCGCCCGTGAACGAGAACATCGAGAACTTCCTGGATTCGTGGCCGCGAATCCAGGAAGGCATTCTCACGACCGTCTATCTGACCCTCGGCGGAGCCGCTCTCGCCTTCGCTCTGGCACTGCTGCTGGGCCTGGCAGCGGGAAACCGGCACATGTACGTGCGCGCCCCCGCTCGCTTCGTCGTCGAATTCTTCCGGGGCACATCGTTGCTGGTTCAGCTGTTCTGGCTGTTCTATGTGTTGCCGCTGTTGGGTTTTCAACTCGAAGCTATGTTCTGTGGAATCCTCGCGCTCGGTCTCAACTACGGTGCCTACGGTGCCGAGGTGGTGCGCGGTTCCATTGCGGCCGTCGCGAAGCCGCAGTGGGAGGCCGCTCTGGCGCTGAACTTCTCTCCGTGGCAACGGCTGCACCGCGTCGTGTTCCCACAGGCATGGGTGCAGATGATTCCACCGCTGACGAACCTGCTGATTCAGCTACTCAAGGGCAGTGCACTCGCCAGTTTCGTTCTGCTGCAGGACCTCACGTACCAGATCACTCAGCTGCGACGCACCACCGGCGACACGCTCTTCGCCTTCGGAGTCGGACTTGTCATCTACTTCGTCATCGCCTACATCCTCACGCTGTTCATGAACCTGCTCGAGGTGCGGGCCAAAGGACGTCTCGGATCCGGGCCGTCGATGCGTGAAGTACTGCGCCTGAAACCCGAACGCGCCGACCAGAATGTGGGGGTGGGTCGATGAGCGTCGACTGGAGCTGGGAACGCGCGTGGGACGCCCTGCCCTTCCTGCTCGAAGGCTTCAAGATCACGCTGCTGGCCACCGTGCTCGGATTCGTCCTCGCTGCGACTCTCGGTCTGGTGATCGCGGTGGTACGCCACTCGGGGCCGAAATTCGTCACCGTTCCACTTCGGATGATCAGCGAGTTCATCCGTCTGACACCGCTGATCGTGCAGCTGCTGTTCGCGTACTACCTGCTGCCACAGTTCTCTGCGTTGCAGATCGGTATCACCGTCCTCGGTATCCACTACTCGACCTACATGGCCGAGGTGTACCGCGCCGGCATCGACGCCGTCCCTCCGGGACAGTGGGAAGCCGCTCGCGCACTGTCCTTGCCGAGTACCCGGACGTGGCGCGCGGTGGTCCTGCCCCAGGCAGTGCGCAGCACAACGCCTGCGTTGGGCAACTACGCGATTTCGATGTTCAAGGACACGCCGTTCCTGTTCGCGATCACCGTCGTCGAGATGGTCACAGCGGCGCAGCAATACGGCGCGAGCACGTTCCAATACCTCGAGCCGATCACGTTGGCCGGCGTCATCTTCCTGTTGGCGAGCTACCCGACATCGATCCTCATCAGAAGACTGGAGAAGTCCCTTGCCTACTGACGATTCGGGCACCGTACCGATGATCAAGTTCGACAAGGTGGTCAAGCAGTTCGGCGATCACGTCGTTCTCGATCATCTCGACTTCCAGGTTCGCCGCGGCGAACGCGTCGCGTTGATCGGGCCCAGTGGCTCCGGTAAGACGACGATTCTGCGTTTGCTGATGACCATCGAGAAGGTCAACGACGGTGTCATCTGGATCGAGGACGAGCCGCTGACGCATCAGCGCAAGGGCGACAAGCTCGTCGTCGCATCGGAAAAACACCTTCGGAAGGTGCGTACCCGCATCGGCATGGTGTTCCAACAGTTCAACCTGTTTCCCAACATGACTGTGCTGCAGAACATCACCGAAGCTCCCGTTCACGTACTCGGCAAGAGCAAGGCCGAGGCCACCGAGCGTGCGCGCGAGCTTCTGCAGACGGTGGGGTTGGCGGACAAGGAGAATGCGCATCCGACCAAGCTGTCCGGCGGACAGCAGCAGCGCGTGGCTATCGCCCGTGCGCTGGCCATGGATCCGGACATCCTGCTGCTCGATGAGGTGACCTCGGCGCTCGATCCCGAGCTCGTCGCCGATGTGCTCGACGTGCTGCGTGCTATTGCCGAGACCACCGACATCACGATGCTCATCGTGACGCACGAGATGGGATTCGCCCGCGACGTAGCCGACCGAGTCCTGGTGTTCGACGAGGGCAAGATCCTCGAGGAGGGACCGCCGGCGGACATCTTCAGCAACCCACAGCAGGAGCGAACGCAGCGATTCCTCAAAGCTGTTCTTGCAGAGTGACGAACGTGTGACCATGGGCTGGGTGGACTCGAACGGTCACACTCATCGGTTCGTGACAAAGGCGAGAGAATCGACGGGCGGCGATACCACCACGGGGTCGCGACCCGACCACAGATCCAGCACGGCTTTGGGACGCGCCAACAACTCTCGCGCATAGTTGCGCACCACCGCAAGGGTATTGCAGTCGATGCACTCCGCCGTGACTCCGTCGACGTCGAGGTCCATGTCCTCACACAACGCCACTGCTCGCGACACATGGAGGGGTTGGCTGATGATCAGTCCCCGCTCGACGCCGAACGTCTCCTTCGCGCGAGCGCACGTGTCGTAGGTGTCGATGCCGTGATCGTCGCCGATGATCACGCTCGGGTCGATTCCGTGCTCGACCAAGTAGTCGGTCATCGCTTGGATCTCGTTGCCGGAGTTGCCGTCTGCGTCACCGGAGACCAGAATTGCCTTGATCTTTCCCGCCGCCATCAACGCGATCGCAGTGTCGAGACGTCCGGAGAGAAACCGCATCGGCTTGCCGTCGCGCACCTGTGCGCCGAGGACGATGGCCACCGGCGCGTCAGGCGCATCGTCGACGTCGTACACCTTCCCCGCCGTCGCGTATGCCACCCAACCGGCCGATGCCAGAACGACGGCAACCAGGGCGGCGACCACCGCACAGAAAGCACGAACGAGACGTCCGGCCAATCCTCGGGGCTTCGATTCGGTACTCATGATCTCGTTTCGTCGGCGGGAAGAAACCTCAAGCTAGCCCACGAACACGGCGTCCAAGCGTCGCCGAGGCGCACCCATACCGATTCCACAGTGATCCCTCAGAGCCCGCCCCCTGCGTGATTGCGCAGTTCGGAGACGGAGTACCGTTCGATCAGTGAATCCGCTGCTGACCTCTCGACGGTATGTCGACTTGCGTCTGCAAGCCAGCGCTACCTGTTGACGGTCCTCTAGACCGCAACCTCTGAAGTTCGGCCCATTCGGCCGACCAGCACTTCTGTCGCTCACCCCTGTCGACACCTCCCCTTTTCGAAAGGCATATCCATGTCTGCGCCCAGCGCTACCCGAACGCGCCGTGTCCCTACCTGGGCAACCGCGTTCGGTCCACAAATCGTTGCCGGTCTCGTCCTCGGTGTCGTTCTCGGACTCGTCGCTCGCTCGATGCCCGACGCCGCCGACGGCAACGACAACTGGTTGGTCGGAACCCTGTCGACCATCGGTTCGAGCTACGTCAAACTTCTCACCGTCGCGGTGATCCCGCTGGTGTTCACGGCGATCGTCAGTTCCATCGCCAACCTGCGTGAGGTCACCAATGCTGCTCGTCTGGCGATCCAGACGCTGTGGTGGTTCGCCATAACAGCATTCATCGCCGTGATCATCGGCATCGTGATCGGCTTGGTCGCGCAGCCGGGCTCGCGTACCAGCGCGGGTGCCGAGTCGGCGGGCGATCCATCGAGTGTCGGGTCGTGGTGGTCGTTCCTCACCGGATTGGTGCCGAACAACTTCCTCGCACTCGGCGCGAAAACCACGGTCGCCGAGAGCGGTACCGCAACCACGTCGTTGAGCTTCAACATCCTGCAGTTGCTGGTCATCGCCGCGGCCATCGGAATTGCTGCTCTGAAAGTCGGCAAGAAGGCGGAGCCGTTCCTCGCGTTCAACGCCTCGTTGCTGGCCATCGTGCAGAAGGTGCTGTGGTGGATCATTCGCCTGGCACCGATCGGCACGGCGGCGCTGATCGGCAACGCGGTGGCGACATACGGCTGGGACGCAATCGGTTCGCTCGGCGTGTTCACCGTGTCGATCTACATCGGCCTGGCCGTGGTCTTCTTCGTGGTGTACCCGGTGATCGTTCGCGCCCACGGCCTTTCGGTGCGCAACTTCTACTCGGGCGTCTGGCCTGCCACCCAGCTGGGCTTCGTGTCTCGCTCGTCGATCGGAACCCTGCCGCTCACCGAGCGCGTCACCGAACGTAATCTCGGAGTTCCGCGCGAGTACGCGTCGTTCGCGGTGCCACTGGGAGCGACGACGAAGATGGATGGTTGCGCGGCAATCTATCCCGCGATCGCGGCCCTCTTCGTTGCTCAGTTCTACGGCATCGATCTCACCATCACCGATTACCTGCTGATCATCGTGGTCTCCGTGATCGGTTCTGCAGCAACGGCAGGCACGACGGGTGCGACGGTCATGCTCACCCTTACGCTGTCGACACTCGGCTTGCCGCTGGCCGGAGTCGGCCTGCTGCTCGCGGTGGAGCCGATCGTCGACATGGGCCGCACCGCAGTCAACGTGACAGGTCAGGCATTGGTGCCGACCATCGTCGCCAAGCGTGAGGGAATCCTCGACCTCGAGCGCTACAACGCTCCGCGAAACGGCGACCCCTTCGTCGACGAGGAGGAGGAAGTGGAACTCGCTCGCTGACAGGGTAAATCGATCTGCGATTCCCGACGACCGAGCACCTGGGTCGTCGGGAATCGGCGTCCAACGCGGTGGCGACAGCGCTTCGACAGTGGATGCAGTCTCGGCATCCGCCGCCTCGACACTGGCGAAATAGTGCTGAAAGAACTCGCGCATCGTCTTGATGATCTCGATCTGCTGCTTGATCGCGAAGCGCGCGGAGCGTTCTTCGCCAACCGCCAAACGATGGATATTCGCTTGAAGTTGTCCGCGCCAGTGGACGAGATTGTGGTTCAGCCCGTACTGCTCCATCGTTTTCAGCGTCCCATCGATGCCGGAAAGAACGGTTCCACATCAACTGCGTGTCGATTGACCTCGGTGCACGGTTCGCCCTCCAGGTCTCGTGAACCCTTCTTTTGGAGGTCGAGCACGATAAGACCATCGCCTGTACCGAGCGCGACTGCGCAACCGACCAACTGCATGTCGTCGGCGTGGCGCAGTTGAGTCGCGGTGCGCCCGGACAATTTCAAGTCCACCCCGCGCACGAACGACGGGCTGTGCAAAAGTTCGTCGATGGACTCCAACTACGACAGAACTGCGACGTAGTACCAGCTGTTCAGCGCTACCCCATCCCAGGTGCAGCCCCTCCAACCGGGATACGTCGTGATTCCCGCAAAGTCCGGTCGTGCGGTGCTGACGTCCAACCCACTGGCCGTCACTGCAGGTTTGGGAATACTGCACGGATCGAATGGCTCCGGGCCGGCCACCGTCGTCGTCGATACCGTCGAGGAGTCTTCACTCGCGGCGGGTGTGTCCTGCGTCGAGCCCGCACAACCGGTCAGCATCACTGCCGAAGCACAGACCACCGCCAGTCGGTGCCCACCCAGTAGCCGCATTCGTTCAACCTCTCGACACAGACGTCACTGAGCGGTTGGACGCGCCGCGAGCGCAATCGGTTCCCTAGACGGTCTGCGAGGTTCTGATTTCCTGCGCGCCCTCGGAAGCGAGGCTCCGGCGTTCCGCCGCCCACACCCACAGGGCCAGCGAGATGAGCGCGATGACTTCGGCGACGACAAGCACCCGCTCCACATAGCCGAGGGTGACCACTCGGTACCACGGGCGCGATCCGGTGGCACCGACGGCGAGCGCATAAAAGATCGGGAGCAGAGTCACAACCGAAAGTGCGCTGAGTCCCATAGTCACTCGCGCACGAACCGCCCACACCCCGTCTCGAATCCACGGGCGAGAGAACGCGAACACCGCAACGGGGATGCTCACGAACGCGACCGCCGCGCCGAGTCGATGGATCGTGCCCCCGACGCTGAGCGCCGAATCGTTCGACCAATCCTGCTTCGGCACAGCGACGACGGCGACAAGTCCCACGGTCCACAACACGAGGCCGATCGACGCGGCGGAAGCGGGCCGAGTGAGGCGGTGCCGGAGTGCGACGGCGAGCGTGAGAGCCGAACCGATTGCGAGCAGAACGACGCCGATCGAGAACACCCACTGCTGCGCGCCGAGACCGTATTCGCTGATCGTTCGGCGCAGATGGGAGGGCGTCTGCCATGCCGTGTAAAGATCGAGAACCAGCACCACGAGTGCGCCCAGAACGATCGACAGGGTGCCGATCAGGGCCGGTCGAATCGGCACAACGACTCCCCTTCCGGAAAGCGTCGATCGCCGTCCTCACACCATGGTGCCTGAAAGTCCGGTGTACCCCTTGACCTCGATGACAGGCAGGCATAACGTACAACCATATGGTTGTAGATGTGTTGAGTGATGCCGAGGTCGATCGCCTGTTCCAGGCCTTCGCTGACACGACGCGGCGCGACATCGTCGCGAAGGTCACTGTCGGTGAACGGTCCGTATCGGAGTTGGCGGCTCACTACGCCATGAGCTTTGCCGCTGTACAGAAGCACGTCGCGGTTCTCGAACGCGCCGCAGTGATCACGAAACACAAGCGCGGGCGGGAGCAGATCGTGCGAGTTCGATTGGACACCATCGCAAGAGCGCGAGCACTGCTCGACACTTACGAGGAGATCTGGCGACAACGCGTCGACCGGATCGACGACCTTCTTTCCCAGGACGAGAAAGGCTGAATCATGCCGTTCATCAGCTCGCACAAAGACCCCGAGAATCTGACCATGACCGTGATCGCGGAGTTCGACGCGAAAGTCGAACGCGTCTGGCAGATCTGGGAGGACCCGCGCCAGCTCGAACGGTGGTGGGGCCCGCCCACATGGCCTGCGACCTTTGTCTCGCACGACTTCGTTCCGGGCGGCAAAGCGTCGTACTACATGTCCGGGCCGGACGGCGAAAAGGCAGCCGGCTGGTGGCTTTTCACCGAAATTTCTGGTCCGGCCACCCTGTCGTTCGACGACGGGTTCGCCGACGACTCCGGCAATCCGTCGTCGACGCTGCCCGTCACCCATGCCACCGCAACACTCGACGATGTCGGCGGCACAACACGGATGACCATCCGTTCGCGGTTCGACAGCCTGAGTCAACTCGAGGCGCTCGTCGCGATGGGCATGGAAGAGGGCATGAGTCTCGCGCTAGGTCAGATCGACGCCATCGTCGCCGAGTGATCGTGCAGCGTCACGATGCGACCGCCACGCGATCAGCGCTCGACTGCTCCCCCACAGGCTGAAGCCGAGCAACAAGAAACCAGGCAGGACTGCACCGATCGTGTCGATCGAACTGTCGACGGCACCCGCGGCGGCGAGAATCAGGGCGAGCACGCCGAGCACTGTCAACGCCGCGCCGAGGCCGGCAAAGAAACGTAGCTTCCACACCAGAGCGAGCGCGACGAAGTGCACGCCCACCACCGTCGAAATCCAGGCGACCGCAGCCTGCGGTGCATCGAGTGGACCGTTGATGATCGCGAGACCGCCGAAGATGGCAACCACCTCGATAGCGACCACAACCCAGTACCCGCGGCCGAAGCCGCCGCGGGCACCGCCCTCCGGTGCGGGGGCCGGAGGCACTCGCCACACCGCAAGAAGCACGGCGACCAACGCCACCACTGCGACGACGCGCACCCCGATGGTCAGCGTCGTCGACAACGTATCCGAATTGACGAAGACGAAGACCAGTCCGAAAACGGCTCCGATGATCGAGCCGATCTTTTCGGGAGCCATGCGTGCGCCGGGTTCCATGCGGCCCACCGTCGCACAGTTTCACCGCCTGTACACCGAATCCGCGACGAAGCTTGCCGGTCGACAAGCTGCGACCTGCCCTGAGCCAGAGCGGCGCCGATTGATTGTGGTGAATGAAACTTCGGTCTCTGCTACGAATTTCCGTGCACGTGCGGCGAAGCCGCTCTACTCCGGTACGGAACTGACGGTGAACGGCTCGACGGGCTCTCCCCCACGCTTGTCGAACTGACTGTTCACCACATACAGCCGATCGTCCATGGCCGCAACGGTTGTCGGGTACGCGAACGATGGGTCCGTGATCTCGCCGGTGACCGCGCCGGTTCGGCCGTCGTCGTCCAGATCGACCGTCGCGATGAGACCGTCGCGATTGCGAACGACGTACAAGGTGTCGTCGTCCATCTCGAGACCGTCGCCGTTGGTCAGCGTCGCACCACCGAGGTCGACCTGAGTGACCTCTTTCGAGGTCTTGTCGATGCGATACAGGTTTCCGGTACTGGACTGCACGACGATCAACGCCGATTCGTCGTCGTTCTCGACGATTCCGTTGGCGTTGAATCCCTCCCCGTAAGCGAACGGAGTGCCGTCGAAACTCACGAACGTCTCCATCGGAGCGTCCTGCGTTCCGGCCGTCATCTGCTCGACGGGAATGCGGAACAACGCCGGGCTCCGCGAGTCCGTGACGTAGGCATCGCCGTTGTCGGCAATGGCGACATCGTTGAGGAATGTCGCGTCGGCACCGAGCCCGTTGGTGAAGGTGGCAACCAGATCACCGGAATTCGCGTCGTACACCCACACCTTGCCGGTGGCCCCACCGGCGATGACCAAGTAGTCGGCGCGATCGTCGTCATCGGTCACGTCGATTCCTGCGGCCGCGGTGCGTCCGTCCGCGCCGCCCGGCAAGAAGACCGAGACATCCGGCGAGCCGACGGTCCCACGAAACACTGCGCCGTCGGACGTGGACGTCACATAAAAGGTGTCGTCCGCGGCGGCGATGCCTTCGGGGAACACTGCGCTACCGGGCAGGTCGTAGACCGTCGCAGAGCCCGAACTCGGTGATGTCGACGCCGGCGCGGAGGAATCACTGTTAGTGGTCGGTGCCGGCTCCGCGGTATCCGAGGACCCGCAGGCGCTCAGCAACAATGTGGCGACGGCAACAGCAGGGGCTATACGAGAGACTCGGTTCACACGTCCGAGTGTTCCATATGTCTCAATTTCCGGGCATTTGTCCTGGTGAAGAGGTTTCCGGTCCGCCAGTTTCGTACAGTCGAGACCATGAGTGATCTCTCCTCCCTTGCCGCAGCCGACAGCGACCTCGGAGGGATCGCCGGTTGGGCAGTGAGTCTGATGGAGGCGATCGGCGGCCCAGGCGCCGGAATTGCCGTCGCAGCGGAGAACTTCTTCCCGCCCCTTCCCAGCGAGATCATCCTGCCCCTCGCCGGGTTCACGGCATCTCAGGGCGGTATGACGCTACTGAGTGCGGTGTTCTGGACGACGGCAGGCTCGGTGATCGGTGCACTCGTCCTGTACTGGCTCGGCATCAAACTCGGCCGCGATCGGATGTATGCCATCGTCGAGAAGATGCCGTTCGTCGGGACGGAGGATCTGACCAAGGCCGAGGACTGGTTCAGTCGCCACGGCCGGTCCGCCGTGTTCTTCGGCCGCATGATTCCGATGGTCCGGTCCGGCATCTCGATCCCGGCCGGAGTGGCACGGATGCCGATTCTGCAATTCACCCTCTACACCACACTCGGCAGCCTGATCTGGAACTCCATCTTCGTGCTCGCCGGCTACTTCCTCGGGGAGAACTGGCACTACGTAGAGAACTACGCCTCGGTGTTCCAGTACGTCGTCATCGGCATCGTTGTCGCCTTGATCGCGTGGTTCGTGGTGAAGAAAACGAAGTCCAGGCGCGTCGAGGTGCAGTAGATCCTCACAGCTCGTCGATATCGATGAACCCGTCCTGTAGGGCACGCACCAGCAACGTCGCTTTGGTCGGAGCAGTTCGCCCCACTGCCGTGTACTTGGCTCTGATGCGCGTCAGATGTGTGTTGACGGTTCCCATCGAGAGATAGAGCAAGCGCGATGCGTCGGCTTTGGAATCCGAGATGAGCCAGGTCGTGAGTACTTCTACTTCGCGAGCGCTGAGCCGTGGGTCGGGTGCGTCTCCGACGCGGAAGTCGAGCACTGTCATGGAGGTCCTTGATGTCGGGCACCACCGCTGTCCCGGTGGAGCGAGCACGGCCAATGACACCGCACTCACTCCGCTGCGTCACTCCGAGGAATGACCTGGGTTGCTCTCACCTGAGAGTGAACACTGTCACCTGCGCCGCCGCACTCGACCTCACCTCGGTAAAGTCCGCCTCTATGACCGAGCTCGACGCGACCGCCGCCCACTTCGTCGAGGCGGGTGTCGCATTGCTGATCGCGCATCCGCAGAAGATTCTCGAACGGGGACTACGGATCGAGGACGTCGTCCACGAGGCCGACTCGTCGACAGCAACGTTCTTCCGCAAGTTCAACACCAAATCCGACTTCCTCACCACGGTCGTCGAGCATCTGTCCCGAACACCCCTGCCCGCCGACGTTCGCGACACCGTTCGCACGCAGATGACGAACAGCGGCGCATCGATTCGCGCAGCGGTGTCGGCGCTCGTTGCGCACTACTTTCCGGCAATCGTCGACCAGAAGAGCACCACTGCGACTCTTCTCGACCATGTTTTCCGCGGACCTGCTTCCGCGGCACTCGCCGGCGGCTACCGCCTTCGAGACGACGCCCTACTGGACGCGTTCGAGGCACTGTTCGATCCCGAAGGTGGGGCCTTTCGCCGTCCCTTCACGGCCCGATCGTTCGCTGTGACGGTCAATGCCCTCGTCGACGGCTTTCGCATCCGAAGTCAGGTGGACCCCGCTTCCGTATCGGCAGACGTGATGTCCGACGCGGTGCTCGCCTTCCTCGGGGCCGTCGTCGACACGTCGGGACATCATCAGCACCTCGATGATGTCGTGGGGGACGTCGGCGGTGTGCCGGTCGAGGAACGGCCGATGCCTCGTGATCCGCGTGCTGCGATCGTCACCGCTGCCCGTGACGAGTTCGGAAAGCGTGGCTATTTCATGACGCGTATGGACGACGTCGCCGATATCGCCGGAGTGCCGAGGGCGGCCTGCAAGACGCTGTTTCCGACCAAGCCGTCCGTCATCGTTGCGGCGTTGCAGAGCCGAGTCGATCGTCTTCGCGAGTCGGTGGCCGACGACCAGTTGCTCGGCCTCGACGAGCTCACGATTCTGCAGAATCACATGCTGCGGTGCGCGCAACTCGCCGCCGACGAACTCGAATTCATGGACGCTCTCCTCGTCGCCGTCGCACACGACACGTACGGCGAGCCGGAGGGACTGATCTCGATCAAGGAGAAGCTCAACCTGCCGGCGATCATCGCACCGGTCATCGCACGAGGGCAGGACAGCGGTGTCTTCCGAACGAGCTTCGGCCCAGTCGATCTCGCGGCAGGCATCACCAACACTCTGTTGATGCGGTGCTTCACCCGACGACAGAACAGCCCGCAGGACAACGCGACGTTCGTCGGTGAACTTCTCCTCGACGGACTCGGTACGCACTGAGCGTGCTCGATGTACTCGGCCCGATCGGCGGCCGGGTCGACGACAAACCGCCGCCCACCGGTGACGTCATGAAAGGTCGCTTACGTCAAGGCCGTCCGGAATCCCCGAGCTTCTGTGCCGCCTCGCGCAATTGCACGCCGATGCGATCGGTCGCCTCGTCGAACAGATCTCGCGCCGCGCTGAGATTCAAGGAGGCCAGCTCATCGCTTTCGCGCTCCTCGAGTTCGGCGAAGTCCGGAGACCCGTGATGCTCGATCCACCGCATCTTCTCGAGTTCCTTCTCGATGTCCATCAGTCCGTCCAGATACGAACGCAATGCCGTCAAACGCAGTATCAGGGTGCGTTGGCGATCGGCGAGTGCTTCGGTGCGCCGGGCGTACATCGCTTGCACCTCCGCATCGTTGGCGAGATGACCCGACGGTGGGCCACCGAGACGATCGAAGGCAGCCTGGAGCAGCCCTGCACTGCGCGCTACCGAGGCCACTTCCGCAGACAGGTCGATGCGCACGATCCGGTGCGCTACGTCATCCGCCGTCCATGCCGCAAGGCCCTCGATAGCAGTAGCCAGAGCAGCGACGACGTAGACGACACTGCCCGTGACCGTCTTTCGAAGGCTCTCGAGCTCTGCGATGTCGGCTTGTCCTCGACTTGCCGGCTCCCGATCCACGACCTTGCGCACTCTGTCCAGCCTGGTTGCAGTCGGGGGATCATGCGCAGTGGATCTAGCGGCGAGACGCCAGGAGGTAAGTGCCTCTCGGACGAAGTGGCCGTGCGCTCCACGCCACGCCGGCTTGCCGAGATCGACCAGTGCGTCGTCGATCGCACGCTGATCCTTCGACCGACGATCGAACGGGTTCCATCCCATGTCCACTCCCCACGCAGTCAGTCCTTCGGAATACGGTAACGACTGCCCATGAACACGAAGGCCGCGTATCCCAGAATCGCCACCACATAGAGCACCGTCGGCACCACGAAGACCCAGACGCTCACCGACGCATCGGTGGTCGTACCCGCAACGACGCATATCCAGGCGAACAGCAGTGCAGTCGCGACACCGATCCAGTCGAGGTCCTCGGACATCTTGCGATTCAGTTCGGGCCGATTCTCGGCGGAGGTCCAGTACTCGTGCAGTCGTCGACTGGGCAGATTCACCATCTGGGCCGGGACCTTGGGAAGCCACCAGCCGACGCTCGCGAACAGCCCGATCATGACGAATCCGGTGCCGCCCATAGTGAGGAGAAAGGAAAGCTTCGAGTCCATCCGATCCACCTGACCGGATCCGTCGAAGTGCGCGGGCACTTGATCCCCCGCAGTGACGGCAACCCAGATCAGAGCGCCGATGAACACCAGAGTTGACAGCAGTAGGGCTGCACGCGAAAGCTTCATCGGAGTCCACAGTAGCGCCGGAGGCACCGATGCCCAACAACGAGTTCGGGGACTTCCAGACCCCGATCGAGTTGGCGCGCGCGTTGGTGAACACACTGCCTCGACAACGGTGGACTCGCATCCTCGAACCCACCTGCGGTGTCGGGAACTTCCTGTCGGTGATGGCGCAGAGTCATCCCGAAGCAGAGCGCGTCGGGATCGAAGTACAGCCCGAGTATGCCTCCTCCGCATCACAATTCGGCAGGATAGTCACTGCGTCGATCTTCGACTTCGACCTGGCGGGTGATGTCGACTGGACATCGGAGCCAGGCCCGACTCTCGTCATCGGAAACCCACCGTGGGTGACCAACTCACAACTGTCGGTGCTCGATTCCATCAATCGCCCTTCCCGCGCGAACACCAAGAACGCTCGCGGGATCGACGCGATCACCGGAAGCTCGAATTTCGATATCGCAGAATTCATTTGGATCAAACTCGTCACCGAGTTCAGCAATAGACCGGTGACCATCGCGATGATCTGCAAAACCCAGGTAGCTCGAAACGTTCTGTTGCACTGTGCTCGACACAGCCTTCCTGTTACCAGCTCGAGTCTGCGAATGATCGATGCGAAGAAGTGGTTCGACGCAGGGGTCGATGCCTGCTGGTTCACGGTTGAACTCGGGCCGGGCAGGACCGACTACACCGCGCAGACATATCCGCGCGTCGACGCGTCACAACCGGACAACAGAATCGGGGTCGTCGACGGCCAACTGGTCGCGAACGTCGCCGCGTACGAGCGGAGCAAGCAATTCGACGGTGCCAGCCCACTCACCTGGCGGCAGGGCATCAAGCACGACGCCACCGCGGTGATGGAGTTGATCGAAAGCGGCGGTCCACAAACCAAAATGGGAGGCAGCGTAAGCATCGAACCCGACTACCTGTTTCCATTGTTCAAGTGCACCGATGTCTACCGGGACAAGCTGAACTCGGTGTCCAGGTGGATGATCGTTCCGCAAGCGCACACCGGTGACGACACCGCGCAGCTGGCGGACAGCGCGCCGAAGCTGTGGAAGTACCTGACCGACAACGCCGCTGTGCTCGACGGGCGGAAGTCGTCGATCTACCGACGTCGCGCGCGGTTCTGCATATTCGGTGTCGGGCCGTACACGTTTGCGCCGTACAAGATTGCGATCTCCGGGTTCCACAAGATTCCACAATTCAGGATGGTCGGCCCCTATGACGGCACACCGGCGGTGTTCGACGACGCCACCTACCTGCTCCCTTTCGAGGATCCCGCATCATGCGCAGTCGCCCACGCGCTATTGACTGGACCGGAAGCCACGGATCTCATTGCCGCTCTGGCATTCTGGGACAGCAAGCGGCCGGTAACGAAAAAGCTTCTGCAACGCATCGACCTCTCGGCCATCGCGTGCGAGACCGACCGAGATACAGTGCGATCCCGAGCCCTGGCTGTGCATCCGAACCGCAGCGCGGTGGATCGGGCCATCAACGTCTTCACAGATCGGTCTTGATCGTTTCGGCCAGTCGGTCCAGGTAATCGGCGTTGCGTTTGTAGTGCACCCACGGCCCGATCTTGGTGCTGGTCACCAGGTGGGCGCGTTGTAGCACCGCCATGTATTGCGAGGCCGTCGATTGCGAGACGCCCGCTCTGGATTGAATATGCTTGAGGCACACCCCTACCTGGTCGGCCGGTTCGAGTTGGGGCGGAAAATCACTCGGGTCCTTGAGCCATCGCATGATCGCCAATCGGGCCGGGTTACTGAGCGCACCGAACACTGCCGCAAGCTCCGCGGGGTCCAGTTCGTCAGCCACCCTCGAAGCGTACTCCAATATCGCAATATCCCGATCTGTGGTCTACTTGCCTAGACATCGCAATATCGCGATATCCAGATAAGGAGTAACTCATGCAGCGAGCAGTAGTCGTGGGGGCCAACGGAGTGATCGGCGGAAACCTTGTCGCCCACCTGCAGCGAAGCAGGGATTGGGACATCATCGGGCTCTCACGGCGCGGAGGTGTCGACAGCGAACGCGTCCAGCACATTGCGGTGGATCTCCTCGATGGCGAGGAGACTCGACGCCGGCTCTCGCACCTGACGGACGTGACGCACATCTTCTACGCCGCGTATCAGGAACGCCCCACGTGGGCCGAGCTCGTGCCTCCCAACCTGGAGATGCTCGTCAACGTGGTCTCCGTGATCGAGCGCAGTTCGCCCACTCTGAAACACGTCAGCCTGATGCAGGGATACAAGGTGTACGGCGCGCATCTGGGTCCGTTCAAAACGCCTGCCCGCGAATCCGATCCACCGCACATGCCGCCCGAGTTCAACGTCGACCAACAGCACTTTCTGGAGACCCGTCAGGTAGGCAAGACGTGGACCTGGTCGGCGATGCGGCCATCGGTGGTGTGCGGTGTGGCACTCGGAAATCCGATGAATCTGGCCACCGTCATCGCTGTCTACGCAACCATGTGCAAGAAGCTGGGCGTACCGATGCGTTTCCCGGGCAAGCCCGGTGCCTTCGGATCGCTGTTGGAAATGACCGATGCATCGTTGCTGGCCGAAGCGACGGTATGGGCCGCAACCACTCCCGAGTGCGCGAACCAGGCGTTCAACATCACCAACGGAGACCTCTTCCGCTGGAACGACATGTGGCCTCGCATCGCAGGTCTGTTCGGTGTGGATACCGCCACCCCACTGCCGATGTCTTTGGCCGATGTGATGGCAGACAAGGAGTCGCTGTGGAATTCGATCGTTGCCGAGCACGATCTGAGGCCCACTCCCTACCGCGATGTATCTGCCTGGGGATTCGGCGATTTCGTGTTCTCCTGGGATTACGACGTCATCTCCGACGGTTCCAAGGCGCGCCGCCTGGGCTTTCATCGTTTCGTGGACACCGAGGCAATGTTCGCCGAGATCTTCGCCGAGCTACGTCGCCTACGGATCATTCCCTGAGGGGAGCCACCATGCGCACCACCGGAGTGGGCCGGATAGTTTGAAACGGCACGAACGCCGATCGAGACCTACGGGAGAACAATGCATCCGTTCGACACAGCAGTCGCCCTCGAGACCATCGGCGACGGCACCTACCGCGGCAGGACGTCAGCGCCGTACAACAACATGGTCGGCCCGTTCGGTGGCCTCACTGCTGCAACGTTCGTTCGAGCCATCGAACTGCACCCGGAATGCCTCGGATCACCGGTCTCGCTCACGGTCAACTTCGCCGGTCCCGTCTCCGAAGGCGAATTCGAGATCTCCGCACGTCCGGTGCGAACCAACCGAAGCAACCAGCATTGGTATCTCGAACTGACGCAGAACGGTGCGGTGGCCACTACGGCTACAGCGGTGTTCGGGGCACGACGTGACACCTGGGACAACATCGAGGCGACGGTCCCTGACGTTCCCTCACCCGCCGACACCAAGCAAGGCGGTCTACCCGACGCCATCGCGTGGGCTCAGAACTACGAGATGCGTTTTGTTGCAGGCGCACTGAGCGATCAGGAGTCCGCAGACTCGACCGAAACTCTCTGGATCCGCGATACACCGCCGCGGCCGATGGACTTCGCAGCCTTGACCTCGCTGAGCGATGTGTTCTATCCACGAATCTTTCAGCGGCTGGGCAAGTACGTTCCGGCGGGCACCATCTCGTTGACGACCCACTACTTCGCGACGCCCGAGGATCTCGAGCAGCACGCCGACGGGTACGTCCTCGGCACCGCACGTGCACGCCGATTCCATCAGGGCTACTTCGACCAGACCGCGGAATTGTGGACCGAGGGTGGGAGTCTGCTGGCCACCAGCCACCAGGTGGTCTACTACAAGATCTGAGCAGCCGACGACTGCTCCAGCACCCGACGCACCGCACCACGCGCACCGCTGTCCTGCAGCGAACGCTTGGCTCGCTGGTACGCGCCTCGTAGTCTCGGGCTGCCCGCAAGATCCCCGAACACCGCCCGGTTGGTCAGAAACGCGCCCGGGTTGTCGTGGTCTTCCCACGACAATCTTTGCAGGCGTTCGGCATCGGCGTCGATCATCGGAACGTCCCCGCGCTCGTACACTGCACACCAGGCGGCGAGCACCAGAGCGGCATGATCGACCGATCGATCCTCGGCAAGCCGGTCGCGGATCACCGGCAGAACGAATTTCGGGATTCGCGCGTAGGCGTCGACGATCTGACGTTCGAGAGTGTCGCGAACTGCCAGACTCGAAAATCGTTCCAGCAGCTGCTCGATATAGGCATCGAGGTCGATGCCCGGTACCGGCGCGAGCGTCGGAGCAGCCTCGGCACGCATATACGACGCGACGAATTCGCGCAGGTCAGGACTGGCCATGACGTCGTGCACGTGGGTGTAGCCGGCCAGGATACCGAGGTAGCTCATGGCCTGATGAGAACCGTTGAGCAGGCGCAGTTTCATGTGCTCGTAGGGGCTGACGTCGGTCACGAGCTGCACGCCGACGTCTGCGAAGGGTGGTCGCCCGAACGAGAAGGAATCTTCGAGTACCCACTGCGAGAACGATTCCGACTGGACAGGCCACAGGTCCTCGATGCCGAAGTCGCGTCGCAGGTCGTCGACGACGGTGGGCGTTGTTGCCGGGGTGATGCGGTCGACCATCGAATTGGGGAATGCGGCCGTGGCATCGATCCAGTCGGCCAGGTCGCTGTCGTGGTGGCGAGCGAAAGACGTCAGCGCGGTGCGAGTGACCGTTCCGTTGTGGACGATGTTGTCGCAGGACATCACCGTGAACGGCGGAATTCCGTGGAATCGGCGGGTGGCGAGGGCAACGGTGAGAAACCCGAAGACACTCGACGGCGTGGAGAGGTCCTCGAGGTCGGCGAGCACCGCGGGATCGGTCGGCTCGAACACTCCGGTCACATCGTTCACGCCGTAGCCGGCCTCGGTGATGGTGAGCGAGACGATCATCGTGGCGGGTGAGCTGAGCACGTCGAGCACTCCCTGCGGATCGTCGGGTGCAAAGACGAAGTCCGCGACCGAACCGACAACTCGCGCGTCGCGTCGGCCATCGGGGTCCACGGTCACGACGGTGTAGAGATGATCCTGAGCATCGAGGATCTCCCCGATTCGCCTGTCTCCCGGCAGAACTCCCACTCCGCACAGCGCCCAGTCGAGGTGACCGGCAGCGAGAAGGCGATCGAAGTACACGGCCTGGTGTGCGCGGTGAAACGCGCCGACCCCGAAATGCACCACTCCGCAGTGCAGTTCGTCCGCGTCGTACTCGGGCTTCGCAACGCCCGCAGGCAGGTCTTTCGATGTGGTGCGACGAAGCTCGATCATGACGGGTCCTCGGGGTCGGACGAACGTGGTGAGCGGTGGCGCTCCCGGGCATGTTCTGCCACCAGGAGCACCACCGCAGCTGAAGGGGTTACACGTCGGGGATCAGCAGGACGACTTGTAGACGTACTGCGCACCCTCGCCGTCGATGTTGTCGGCGGTGATGACATGGAAGCCGGTCGAGATCTCGGCGGTCACCGGCTGGTCGTCGATGGCGGCCATCGCCTGCGCGACGCCATCGGTACCGATGGTGTCGGGCTGCTGCGCGATCAGTGCCTGCACCGTTCCTTCACGAAGCTGCTTGACCTGCGCGGGGCCTGCGTCGAAGCCGATGATCTTGACCTGATCCTGCTTGCCCGCCTGCCGAACTCCGGTCGCGGTGCCCTCGGCTGCGAACGTGTTCGCGGCGAAGATGCCGGTGATGTCGGGGTCCTTGGCCAGGGCGGCCGAGACCAGACGAGCAGCTTCGGCCGGGTCGTTGTGGCTGTATTGCACGCCGAGGTAGTCGAAGGCCGGGTTGGCACCGACAGCTTCCTCGAAGCCCTCCACTCGGGCGTCGGCAGTGGAGATCCCGGGATCGGTGGAGATGACGAGCACCTTGCCGCCGGCCGGGCTCAGCCGCTCTATCGCGTTGAACGCCTCGGCCCCACCGCCCTTGTTGTCGGACGAGATGGAGGAGACCGCGATGGACGGGTCTTCCAGGGTGGTGTCGACGAGAACGACCTTGATACCCGCCCTGGAGGCTGCCTCGAGGGGCGCCTGCATGGCGGCCACGTCGGTGGGCGCGATGAGGATCGCCGAAGGCCGTGATGCGACAACCGAATCCACGATCGGCTTCTGCAGGGTGGGATCGAACTTGACCGGGCCCTGCGTATCGACGGTGACGCCTGCATCCTTCGCCGCAGCTTCGATTCCGCACTGCATGCTGATGTAGAACTCGTCGCCGCTGACGCCCTGAATGAAGGCGATGTTGCCGCTGCCGCCACCGCTTCCGGAGTCGGACGAACAACCCGCCAGGAACATGGCGGAGACCGAAGCGACACTCAGTGCAACGACGGCGGTGCGTGATGTGATCATGGTCGACTTTCTTGTAAGGGGTGTGCGATAGAGGGAGTTTCGAGACCGGCCGAGGCTAGGGACTTCGGGACCAGAGTTTCTTGAGTGAGCTGGGCGATTGACCTCGGCTCGCTGCGTCACGTCGACGCTGATCGAAGTAGACCGCTGCGATGAGGACAGCACCGACGGCGACCTGCTGCCAGAACGGCTGGACTCCGACGATGACGAAGCCGTTCTGCAGCACGGCAGGGATGAACAGTCCGACGACGGTGCCGAACATGGTGCCAATGCCGCCGAACAGGCTCGTTCCACCGATGACCACTGCCGCAATGACATTGAGGTTGGTCTGCGACTGCCCGGCGATGGCGGTGGTGCCGTACTGGGACAGCGACAGAATCCCGGCAAACCCGGCGAGGGTACCGGAGAGCGCGTAGACCTTGACCAGGTGCATGTCCACCTTGATGCCGACGCGTCGAGCAGACTGCTCCTTGGAGCCGACGGCAAAGGTGTACAGACCGAACTTGGTCCGATGCAGCACGATTCCGAAGATCACCACGAGCACCAATGCGATGCTCGAAATCAGGGGAATGGTGGTGGCCGGGAAGTTCCCGTAGCCGATCGTGTCGACGAGAACCGGTGGTACGTCGCGGATGTCGACGCCCCCGGTGATGACCTGCGAGAGCCCGAGAGCGCCACCCAGGGTCCCGAGAGTCACGATCAGCGGAGGCACGTTGGCCTTACCGATCAGGAAACCGTTGAGCAATCCCCAGCAGAGGCCACACCCCAGTGCCACCACGATTCCGACGGCGGCTACTCCCCACCCGTCGCCGCCGATCGCGGCCATGGTCTTGGCCGAGACGACGCCGGAGAAGACGAGAACGGAGCCGACCGACAGATCGATGCCACTGGTGACGATGACGAACGTCATGCCGATTCCGAGAACGGCCAGGATGGATACGTTCTGGATGATCTGGCGGATGTTGCCCCACTCGGGGAAGCTGCCGGGAGCCATGATCGAGAACACGAGACAGATCGCAGCCAAGACGAGCACGATCTGGAACACCTGAACCCGGGCCAACTTACCGAGCGCTTCGACGAGATCGAAGGAGTGGCGAGACGGTTTGTCGCCGGGCGGCATCGGCTCGAGGGAGGGGCTGATGGTCTGGTTGGTCATCGTGTGGCTCCGGTGGTTGCGCCGGTCATCGCGCCGACGAGTTCTTCCATGGTCGTGTTCTTGGCGTCGAGGGTCGCCACGCGCTTGCCCATTCGCAGCACCTGAACCCGGTCGGCAACTTCCATCACGTGCGGCATCGAGTGACTGATGAACACCACGGCCACTCCCCTGTCCGCTACGCGGCGAATGGTGTCGAGCACGTTTCGGGTCTGCACCACGCCGAGCGCTGCGGTCGGTTCGTCCAGAAAGACAACACCTTTGGCCCAGGCCACCGCACGCGCGATCGCAATGGCCTGCTGTTGGCCACCCGACATGGCTCCGACCGGAACGGTGAGGCTACGCACGGTGGCTCCGAGTTCGTTCAACGCGTCCTGCGACTGCTTGCGCATCGTCGAGACATCGAGAAAGCCGAGATGGCCGAGCAGCCCTTTCGCGGGAAGTTCCCGGCCAAGGAACATGTTCTGCTGCGCGTTCAGGTGCGGCGCGAGAGCGAGATCCTGGAACACTGTCTCGATGCCGAGTTCGGCTGCGACGGTGGGGCTGTCGAGATCGACCGCGGTGCCGTCGAACAGGATCTCGCCGGTGTCGACGGCCAGGCTGCCCGAGAGTGCCTTGACCAACGTCGACTTGCCTGCACCGTTGTCGCCGATGAGGGCGACGACCTCGCCGGGGTAGATGTCGAAATCGGCGTCGTCGAGAGCACGCACGTTTCCGAAGCTCCTCGACAATCCCCTCGCTTCGAGGATCGGTGTCGCAACAGGTGCAACGCTGGCCATGGATACTCCTAGGTCGAATCGAGAAGCTTGGATGCGGGATGTCCACCCCCACCGGTGCCGGTGCAGCACGGTCGGTGACGTGGTCTGCGAGGCAGGTCGAGCTCCCTGCGGGGCTCGTTGTGTAAACGAGTGTGACCCACGCAACCCGCATTGTCACGTGTTTCGCGAAAATTCATGTCACCGGTGACATGACACAAACTCTGCACACCGATCGAGCCGCACTGCCGGCCGGCTATCGGACCGAGCGGTACCGTCTCTGAACTGCAGGTATTTGCGATATGGCCGATTTCTACGCTGACGCAACCGGGCTGGGGTACCGTCCATGACACCGATGACATACACGGCCTCCGAGAAGCCGATGACATCGATGACATGACCATTCGGAAACAGTGAAGGTAGAGCCCCATGGCGAAGTTCGACGGCCGGAAGATCTTGGTGACAGGTGCCAGCGGAGGCATCGGGTCGGCGACTGTGCGGCGGTTGATGGCCGACGGTGCCGACGTCGTCGCCGCGGGCCAATCGGTCGATGCACTGAACAAGCTGGCCGACGAAACAGGCGCAACGCCCCTGGCCTTCGACCTGACCTCCGAGGACAGCGTCCGCGAGGCTGTCGAAGGCCTCGAGCTGTACGGCGTGGTGAACTGCGCAGGATTCGGCGGCGAGATCGCCACGCCTCAAGACACCGACATCTCGATCTTCGACAAGGTCATCGCCATCAATGCGCGCGGCGCACTGTTGGTCATCAAGTACACCGTCCCGGCCATGATCGCGGCGGGTACCGGTGCCATCGTCAACGTCTCGAGCCAGGCCAGCCTGGTTGCACTCACCGGCCACATCTCGTACGGCTCGTCGAAAGCGGCTCTGGACAACATCACTCGTGTCTCTGCACTCGAGCTCGGCCGACACGGAATTCGAGTCAACGGTGTCAATCCGACCGTCGTGATGACGGAGATGTCTGCGTTCTACTGGGGTCGCCCCGAGATCGAGGAGCCCTTCCTGGCTCAGATGCCGCTGGGACGGTGGGCCACCGAAGACGAGATTGCCGCGCCGATTGCCTTCCTGCTGAGCGATGATGCTTCCATGGTGACTGGAGTGTCGTTGCCGGTCGATGGCGGCTACACCAGTCGCTGACGAGACGATGACGAGCGGACGGGGGTAGATCATGACCACCATGCAAGACGTCGCGGCGCTGGCCAAGGTCAGTGCCAAGACCGTCTCACGGGTGTACAACAACGACCCTCACGTCGACCCCGATACCCGTGCCCGCGTCACCGAGGCCCTGAATTCGCTGAACTACGTGCCCAATACGATGGCCACGTCGTTCCGCAACGGTCAGGCGGCGGCCATCGGAGTCGCCGTCCCCGATATCGACGATCCCTTCTTCTCGTCGATCGCACGAGCCATCGAGGAACGCGCCCGCGAGGACGACATGGCCGTTCTGGTCACCAGCCTCGGTCATGACGGCGATCAGGAGCAGGCTCTGGTGGAGTCACTGCTGCGTAGGCAGCTGAGTGGTTTGATCATCGCGCCGACCGGTGCACATCACTCCTACCTGGAGCGGTGGATCGACAAGACCCCCACGGTGTTCGTCGATCGGGCTCCCGATGGACTCAAGGCAGACAGCTTCGTCGACGACGATCACGGCGGGGCGGTGTTGGCCACCGACCACCTCCTCGACCTGGGACATACCCGCATCGCGGTCATAGGTGACAGCGCCGGCATCCCGACCAGCCGAAACCGGCTCGAGGGTTATCGGGAGTCGTTGCACGCACGCGGAATCGACTTCGACGACACTCTCGTCGCTCTGGGTGTGTTGGACCGTGAGGATGCCCGGGTGGCATTGACCGACCTGACCGCCCTCGAAAGTCCGCCTACCGCACTGTTTCTGTCCAACGCGCGAGTGGCGATGGCATGCGTACCTGTTCTGCAGCAGATGAATTTGCTGCATCTGGCGTTCGTCGGATTCGGCGACTTTCCCCTTGCCGATGCAGTGATGCCACCGGTGACGGTGATCGATCAGAATCCCGCTCGTCTCGGCCGATTGGCCATCGAGCGACTACTGGGACGGATCGAAAATCCGACCAAGCGCTACAAGCGCCGCAACATCCTCGGCGTCGAGCTGATCGAGCGTCGATCCTGCACGCCCGGAAACGATCACCGCTGCGACTGATCCTCGAGGGCGTGCGCGACCAGGTCGACCTGCAGCGGGGTCGACAGTTCAGCATCGACCCGCAGATGGGGAACGAGCGGCTTCTCTGCCGGGGCGTCCAGCGACCGATGTGCATCGCGCTCCGCCCCACGCGCAGCGCGCCTGCGCGCCAACAGCTCTGGCGAGCCGTCGACGTGCACGACCAACGTCGCAGCGGGGGCGAGCTGCACGACCAGCCGTTCCCACTCCGCGCCTGCGGTCAATTCGCGGGTGAAGGGTGCGACCAGAACAGGCCGCTGACCGATCTCCACGAGGTCGTGCGCAGCAGCGAGCAGCACTGCGTATCGGCCGGCTCGAATACGTTCCGAGTGCGGGCCCGCACTGTTCCAGTGCGGGCCGTCCAACACCGAATCCAGCTCGTCGAGAAGCGGATTGGTGAGACTATCCAAGTCGAGTAGGGCGGTTCCGAACCGTCTCGCCAACTCTCTACCGAGTGTCGTCTTGCCACTTCCCGCAGCACCGGCAACGACCAGAACCGGCAGCCGTTCGCGATCGATCACGGAAACGTCTTGACAGACATGAGGCATAGCGGCAATCATACAAGACAACGTTGTCTCGCACCCACCCCAGAGCGGACACACCCCCTCCGATCGAGAGTTCACGTGACCGAGCGCGCAAGCATCAAAGACGTCGCCGCATTGGCAGGCGTCAGCTTCAAGACCGTCTCACGCGTCGTCAACGGTGTGGATACGGTCTTGCCCGAGCTCCGCGAACGCGTCGAAGCCGCTGTGCAGACGCTGAACTACGTCCCCAATTCGGCCGCACGGTCACTGAAGTCGGGATCGGGCAACACCATCGGTATCGTCGTCGACTCCATCGACGATGTGTTCTTCGCTTCCCTGGTCAGTGCCGTCGAGGATCGAGCCCTCGAACACGGACTCGCGGTGATCGTCGGCAGCACCGGGTTCGACGCCCAACGCGAACGTGAC
Organism: Rhodococcus sp. ARC_M12; assembly: GCF_022810385.1. Classification (NCBI taxonomy): domain Bacteria; kingdom Bacillati; phylum Actinomycetota; class Actinomycetes; order Mycobacteriales; family Nocardiaceae; genus Rhodococcus; species Rhodococcus sp. ARC_M12. Next base: position 65,560 of record NZ_JALGQI010000009.1, read on the forward strand.
CAGCTCGCGTTGCTGGCCGGCCAGCACGTCCGCGGCATCATCCTGGCGCCGGTCGGTGACCACAGCGATTTCCTCGTGCCGCGTCGTCGAACACTTCCCACGGTGACCATCGACCGTTCGATCGAAGGATTCGATTCGGTCATCGTCGACGACTACGGCGCTGCCAAGCGCGCCGTCGAGAAACTGGTCGAGGGCGGCCACACCCGAATTGCATTGCTCGGCTTCGACGATCGACTGCAGACGGCACAGTTGCGTCGTGAGGCCTACTTCGATGTTCTCGCGGACCTCGGCCAGAAGCCGGACGCAGCACTTGCTCCCCCGGTGTCCCACGCCGCGGATTCGGTGCGGCCGGTGGTCAAAAAGCTGTTGGCACTACGTAACCCACCCACCGCCTTCTTCGTCGCCAATGCACGACATGCCACGGCCGTGGTCTCGGTGCTGCACGAGATCGATCGCACCGACGTCGCGATGGTGTCATTCGGTAACTTCTCGCTCGCCGACGCCGTCAGCCCGTCGGTGACCTGCATAGACCAAGACCCGTATCGCATCGGCACACTCGCGTTCGATCGCCTGGTCCAGCGGTTCGACGATCCGTACCTCGAACCGGAACAACAGGTCGCACCGACCACGCTGGTGGAAAGACTCTCGCATGCACTCCCCCTACCCGTACAGAAATGAGACCAACTCCGTGAACCCCAGACTTGTTGCGGGACTGGACCTCGGAAGCACCGGCGTCAAAGTACTCGTCACCGACGATGCCGGCACCGAACTGCTCATCGAGCAGAGTCCCACACCGTGGCGACACGGCCCGGGCGGAACCACCGACCTCGCTGCCGAGGACTTACTGACCACCATCGGGCAGTTGCTGTACGCCGTCGCGCGTCGACTGCCCGACGTAACCGGTGATTCGGCTGCCCGCATCGACGCCATCGCGGTGTCCGGAATGGGCGAGACGGGCTTCCTTCTCGATGAAGACAACGTTGTCCGCGCGCCGGCCTTCGCTTGGTTCGATCCGCGCGGTCAGCAGCAGGTCGACAACCTGCCGTCCGGATTGCGCGATCAGTTCGCCGGCAAGACTGGCCTTCCCGTCGGCGTGCAGGTCTCCGTCGTCAAGATCGCACACCTTCGCGACAACGGACTGAGCTTGAACGGACTTCGCTGGTTCAACTTGCCTGAGTTCGTCGTACTGTCCCTCGGCGGGCGTGCCGTGGCCGACTACTCGCTGAGTTCGCGCACCGGACTACTGGATCAGGACACGGGTGAGCCGTGGGCAGAGATGTTGGCACACTTGGGCGTCGGTCCCGACTTCATGCCGCCGCTGGTCGACGCCGGAACAGATCTCGGAACTGCCGACGCGACAACACTTCCCGAGACGATCGCCGGCGCTCGATTGACCGTGGCCGGTCACGATCATCTCGTCTCCGCCGTATCCGGCGGAGCGATCCCCCACGACCGGTATCACGTGTCGATGGGTACCGCCGAGGTTCTACTGCGGGTACTCGACACCCCGTTGACCACCGCCGCACGGAGCAGGCTGGCCGAACATCTCATCAATTCGGTGCGCCACGTGGTGCCGGGCCAACACGTCCTCGTTGCCGGAGTCAAGACCGGACTGTTGATGCGACGGGCATTGCAGCTGTGCGACATCACCGACAGAGCCGGGCGCGATCTGCTGGATCAGCGAGTGTGCGCCTTGCCTGCGGGTGGGCCGTTCACCGACGGCGGTATCGACATCGCGGGTGCCCGCAACGACGACGGCGTTCTGTCCATCACGGTCCGCACCGACGGAATCGATTCGGCCGAGCTGTTCCGTTCGATTCTGTTGCACGGCAACGATGAAGTGGCTCGACTCATCGAGACACTGGACGCAGAGGTGCCGCCCGCCCGGACGACATTGCTCACCGGCGGCTGGGCCGGGATGGCCAGCGTTCGAGACGCGCGAGCTCAGGTGTTGCCCGGCGTCTCGGTCTCGACCCGTTCGCAGGACACCGCCTACGGGGCAGCACTGTTCGCTGCCCGCCTACTGACGCTCATAGAAATATGAGCCCACATTTCTGCAGTGAGACAACGTTGTCCCACCTGCGCTCGACCCCAACACCCACCAGGAGAAGAAGATGAACGAACTCACCACACTCGAACGTCGCGGAATGGCTGCCATCTCCACCGCAGACGGCAACATGCTCATCGTCGCCGGAGATCAGCGCAACGGCATGAAGGCCGTCATGAAGGACGCCACCGACGGACCGGGCTCGATCACCGTCGAGCAGCTCGCCGAAGCCAAGGCCGATCTGGTTCGCTACCTCGGCAATCACGCACCGGCGATCCTGCTGGACCCGGAGGTGGCACTGCCGAAGATCGTCGACGACGGTGTGCTTTCGCGGGGCACCGCTTTGGTGGTCGGCATGGATGCATCGGGCTTCGAGGAGACCGATGGTCTGCGCTACACCCGCTTCGTGGACGGCGTCACCCCCCGCGTCGTGCGTGACCTCGGCGGCGACGTCGCAAAGATGCTGTTCTACATGCGCCCAGAGAAGCAGGGCGTCGATTCCCGCGTGGCCGAGGAGATCCGCGACCTCGTCAAGGCGTGCTCCGCCGAGGGTCTACTCCTCATCGTCGAGATCCTCACCTACCAGCTCGAGAACGAGTCCGACGAGGACTACAAGGCCGGATTCGGCAAGATCATCGCCGACTCCACGCGCATCTCGGTCGAGTGCGGTGCCAAGGTACTCAAGCTCCCCTACCCCGGTTCCGCCGAGGCCTGTGCAGCCGTTACCGAAGCAGCACAGGGTGTTCCGTGGGCCGTGCTCTCGGCGGGCGTCGATCACGAGACGTTCATCGAGCAGGTCCGCATCGCCGTCGCCAACGGTGCCCGCGGAGCGATGGCGGGCCGGTCGCTGTGGAAGGACAGCATGGCGTTCTCCGCCGAGACCCGCGAGGATCTACTCACCAACCGCGCACTGCCCCGACTGCGCGAACTGAACGAGGCCGTCGACAACTGATCCACGTTCTTCGACCGAGCCCGGACACCCCGTCTCGGGCTCGGTCGACGCCGTTCTGGGTAGCGTGAACCCATGAACGACGTCTCGAAGCACATTCATATCGTCGCCGCGCCTGGCGTCTTCGCCGATCTCGCGACGGCGCAGGAATTGGCAAATCGGGCTCTCGCTGCTCGTGGTCTGACCGGTGAAATCGTCGATGCCGCAACCGGACCCGATGAGGTGATCGTCGTTCCCGGTGACGGAATCCCGATCGACATGTCTCCGTACAACAGTGCAGTTCGGGTCGATCTGGGTCAGTGCACACCGGACAGATCACCGGGCATCCGCACGCACATTCGCGGCCGCGGACTCGACGGTCTGCGGTTCGCGATCGACAGCGTGTACTTCCACCGCTTCCACCGCGGCACGATCCTGTCCTACGGAGACCACCCCGAGCAACGCGTCGAACTTCGGGTGCCCGAGGGCGACGGCCCGTTTCCTGTTGCCGTGCTGATCCACGGTGGATATTGGCGGTCGCGGTGGGAATTCGACCTGATGGACGCGATGGCCGTCGATCTGACCGCGCGGGGCTACGCCACGTCGAACGTCGAATATCGTCGCCCCGACGAACACGGGTGGGATGTGATGACCGGCGATGTCGCGTCCGCGATCGCAGCGTTGGAGACGGCACCCGGCGATCTGGATCTGTCCCGCGTAGTCCTGTTCGGACATTCGGCGGGCGGTCAACTCGCACTGCGAGCCGCGGCCGATTTGGTTGGAAAGCCGGTCGTTCCTGCCCTAGCGGTCGGCTTGGCCGGCGTGCTCGATCTGCGGGTCGGCGATGAGCGCTGGCTCGGCGAGGGTGCGGTGTCGAATGCGATCGGTGCGCGATTCGCCGGTGCGCAGGAGACGTACGAGGCATCGTCGCCGATCTCGAGGCTTCCGCTCGGCGTCCCGCATCTTGTGGTGAGTGCCCTGGACGACGATCCCAATCTGCTCGAGATCAGCCGGGCGTACTACGCCGCGGCGTCGGCCGGTTCCGACTCGGTCGCCTCGATCGAGGGCCCAGGCGGCCATTTCGCCGTTATCGATCCCGCGTCGGACATCTATCGTGACACCGTTCGCGAGGTCGACACCCGAATTCGAGGTACCCGCGACCACGCGTCCGAGTAAGTCCGTATCGTGCAGGGTGTGACGCGCAGCACACCGATGTGATGCCGAGACTTCAGGAGCGAGATCGATGAAGAGCACCATGCAGGACACCCCACTGTCCATCGGCCAGCTGGTTCGATTCGGGACGTCCATTCACTCCTCGGCCGAGATAACCACCTGGACCGACAGCGGACCCACCACGGTGACCTTCGGGGAGTTGGGAAGGCGGGCAGCGCAACTCGCGCACGGTCTCCGGTCGATCGGCATCGACGACGATCAGCGCGTCGGAACCTTCATGTGGAACAACGCCCCGCACATGGAGGCCTACATGGCCATTCCCGCGATGGGCGCAGTGCTGCACACGCTGAACATTCGGCTCTTCCCCGAGCAGCTCACCTACATCGTCAATCATGCCGAGGACCAGGTGATCATCGCCGACGCGAGCCTGCTCCCCCTGCTGACGCCCCTGCTGCCGACGTTCGAGACCGTGCGACACCTCGTTGTCGTGGGGGCCGATCCGGCGCAGGTCACAGCGCCCGACGGTATCGAGGTGCTGGGCTACGAGGATTTGCTGAGGAGTCAGCCAGAGGAGTTCGACTGGCCCGAGCTCGACGAACGATCAGCTGCCGCAATGTGTTACACCTCGGGCACGACCGGCGACCCCAAGGGCGTGGTGTATTCGCATCGCTCGATCTACCTGCACTCGATGCAGGCCTGCATGACCGACGCGATGGCAATCGCGCAGTCCGACAAGGTGTTGGCAATCGTGCCGATGTTCCACGCGATGTCGTGGGGTTTGCCCTACGCAGCGCTGATGGTCGGTGCGTCTCTGATCATGCCCGACAGGTTCCTCCAGCCTGCCCCGTTGGCGGAGATGATGTCGACTCTGCGGCCGACAGCCGCTGCGGCCGTTCCGACCATCTGGCAGGCTCTGCTCTCTCACCTGGACGAGCACCCGGCGGATCTGTCGAGTCTGCGTGACGTGGTGGTCGGCGGTGCCGCGTGCCCACCGAGCCTGATGAAGGCATTCCACGAGAAGTACGGCGTGCACATCTCGCAGGCGTGGGGCATGACCGAGACCTCGCCGCTGGGCACCTCCGGCAAGCCCGACGCCGGCCTGTCCCCGGAGGACGAGTTCGACTTGCGCTGCACGCAAGGACGATTCGTTGCCGGCGTGCGAGCACGACTCGTCGGCGATGCCGGTGAGGTGTTGCCGTGGGACGGCAAGACCGTCGGCGAACTCGAGGTGCGTGGCCCATGGATCACCGGCAGCTACTACCGAGCCGATGCGGACGACAAGTTCGACGACGGTTGGCTGCGCACCGGTGACGTGGGAACCATCTCCGAGGGCGGCTACCTGCGCCTGACGGATCGCTCGAAGGACATCATCAAGTCCGGTGGCGAGTGGATCTCGTCGGTGGAACTCGAGAACCAGGTGATGGGCCATCCCGCCGTACGCGAGGCCGCAGTCATCGGCGTGCCCGATTCGAAGTGGGACGAACGGCCTCTGGTCGCCGTCGTCGTGCGCGAGGGTGCGTCGGTGACGGCCGAAGAACTGAGAGAGTTCCTCGACAGTCGCGTCGCGCATTGGCAGTTGCCCGAACGTTGGACCTTCATCGACGAGGTCCCGAAAACCAGTGTCGGCAAATACGACAAGAAGAGGCTGCGGAGTTCCCATGCCGACGGAGCGTTGGAGGTCATCGAGTTGGTGTAGCGACATCACCTCACTCTTGTGCGACAAGCCCGGTCGATGCGATGTGTCAGCAGCGACCGGGCTTGTATCGTGTCGAAGACTATCCGGTCACTCCGGTCAGTTCGTTGGGTGTGTGAGCGAGTTCGCCGGTGGCCGTGACCGTTCCCGTAGCCAGGTCCACAGCATGCACTGAGTTGTCGGCAGGCTCGGACACGTAAGCGGTGTCGCCCTGGACGAACAGAGCCGGCCGCGGCTCCTGCCATTCGGTGGGCTCTTCCCACGCGTCGACCACCGGAATGGTGCGTGTGACGGCCTTGGTGTTCACGTCGATGACGTGCAGCGCACCATCGGTACCGAGGACGATGGCCTCACCGGCCGGGCCACGCCCGAGAGAGCGGAACGTGTAGCTGGTGCCGAGGTCGACGAGCGACAATTCGCCGGTGACCGTGTTCGTCAGCGACACGCGGGTGGGACGCTCGAGTTCTGCATCGGGATCGACCTTGTAGTCGCCGAGGAGGATGGGTGACTCCTCGTCGCCGGCCTGGTTACCGATGCGGCCGTAGGCATCCGGGCTCTGCACCTTGGTGATGGCACCGTTGCGGTAGATCAGCAATCCGTCCTCGCAGCCGACTACGACGGTCTCGTCGGCGGCCACGGCTTCGCCGTGCACGCCGGGGCATTCTTCGTTGCGAGCGATCTCCTTGCGGTCGGCGTCGAGCACGACGATGCCGGTGCGCTCGTCCTCGTTGCCTACTGTCGTCAACAGCGATCCGTCCGAGAGCTCCACGGCCACGCCGTGATGCGCCTCGGGCGTGGTGTAAACCTCGGTCTCGGGCTTGCTACCCGTGAGCAGTGCCGCGGAATCGAACGCCTCGACCTTGCCGGTGCCGTCGTCGAACAGGACGGTCTTACCGTCGTGACGGACGACGTGTCCCGGAGTTGTGGCATCGAACGCGATGTCGGTCAAGGCGGGGGTCGAGGTGTAATGCTCCGAGCCTTCGGTCCAGGTGCCGGCATCGAGCGCCGTGAATGCGCCTGAACCGCTGACGAACACATGGCGGCCGTCTCCAGCCGGGTTGAGACGAGTGAATCCCTCGATACCGCTGATGTCCTCGACGGTATCCAGAGTCTGGGCGTCGAGAATCAGTACTCCGCCGTCGTAGCTGGTGGCAATACGCGGCGTCGTTTCCGAGACGCTCTGCGCTGCTGCGGTTTCGGCAGTTGTGGTGGCTTCTGCTTCGGTGGCCGAGTCCGACGAGCAGGCCGCAAGGAGGGCCACCGAGGCGCCCAAGGCGATGACTGCGCCGACAGTTCGTTGAGTGCGATAGTTCTTCATGACTCAAAGAAGTACAGGTTTTTGCAAACGATTGTCAAAGAGCTTGATGCGCACGATTGCATGTGTCACAACGCCTTTCGACTCTAGGACAGACCGATGGCGATGGCGGCAGTGTTGAACTCCATCATGTCGAGATATGTCGGAGCCTCGGAATTCTCGTCTCCGAGCGATTCGGTGTACAGCGAGACGACGTCGATCCGAACCCCCGCCTCCGACGCCATCACCTGCGCCAGTCGATCCGGTTGCGAGGTGTCGACGAAGATCGTCCGAACGCCTGCCTTCCGTACGGTGTCGGCGAGCTCCGACAGGTCGGATGCACTGGGTGACGCAAGAGTGGTCCCGCTGGGAATCACAGCCCCCACCACCTCGAATCCGTAACGCTCCGCCAGGTAACCGAACACGTGATGATTGGTCACGAGCTTGCGCTTCTCGGGAGCAATCGCATCGAACTGCTCGGCCATTCGGGCGTCGAGTTCGACCAGTCGCGAATCATATTCGGTAGCAGCAGAATCGACATCAACGCCGTCGATGTTGTTCGTGATCGCGTCTCGGATCAATGCGACCACGTCGCGCATCCGTTCCGGGTCGGTCCAGATGTGCGGGTCCTGCGTCCCAGTCGATTGCCCGCTCACATACGGAATCGGGTCGGCGGCCGGGCCGGCCTCGACAATCGGGATCCCCTCCGCGCGGGCCGCATCGACAGTCGACACGATGCCCTCCTCCAACCCCAGCCCGTTTGCTATCACCAGATCGGCTCGCGAGACGCGCGCGGCGTCCGAGGCCGAGATGTCGAACGAATGTGGGTCGGAGTTCGGCGGCATGAGCACCATCACCTCGGCCTGATCGCCGACGATGTTCGAGGTTATGTCGCCGAGAATGTTGGTGGTCACCACTATCGTCGGTGCCCCCGAGGTCCCGGAATCGGAGCACGCGCTCAGCAGCAGAAGCACCGGCAATGCCAATACCAGAGCCCGTTTCACGATCCGACCACACCGATCGAGGCGGGCATGAAATCGAAGTCGAATGTGCGCGCAACGCGGCCGCTGTCTCGATAGTCGATTTCGATCACGGCCTTCCCAGCAGGGTCTGCGACGTAGGCGCGGGTGCCTGCCACGTGAAGCGACGGCGCGGGGTCGGCCTCGTCGTAGGGTGCCGACAGCACTGGCGTCGAGGACATTTCGGCCCCGGTGATGGCGTCGAACACTCGAAACGTGCCGTCGGCCTGCAGAGACAGAATGGTCTTGCCGTCGCTCGACACACCGGTCGAGAGCGACTCGAGCTCAATGCGGGCCTGAACCCACTCGCCGGTTCTGGTGTCGAGCACCAGCACGCCGGTCTCGGTCGGGGCCGCGACCAGCGAGCCGCGCGTTCCTTCGGCGAAGGTGAACGCGCGAGCGTCCGGGTTCGGATACGCGAACTTCATGGTGGAGAACTCGTCGTTCGTCGCGTCCACCTTGACCACGCCGTCGGCGCAGGCCACCACGAAATAGCTCGAGAACACCGCCTCGCCGTGCATCTCGGGGCACGAAGCATCCAGCGCACGAACAGGATTGCCCGCGGAGTCGCGTAGCTCGAGCCCGGTGGGCAGATCGTCCTCGGTGCCACCGGTCGAGACGACCACGTGATCGGACAACGGGACGGCAATGCCGTGGTGGGGATCGGTGTCGACGGTTGCTGCGACCGCCGTGTCACCTGCACCGAGAGAATCGAAATCGACGACATCCGCCGTACCGGCACCGTCGAAGAAGACTGCAACCTTCCGATCTCCCGCGATGACGTGGGCGGGGCTTTCTCCCTCGAGTGCCCCGAGATCGACGGGATCCTTGGTGTACGAGTGCGAGTGGTCGCCGTGCTCGATGGTCCACGAACCCGGGTCGAGAAAACGTGCTCGGTCATCGTCTGTCGCGACGATGTAGCGGCCGTTGATCGTCGTGACGCGCGATGCATTCTCGACGTCGAACGAATGCACGGTCGCTTCGGTGGCGAGATCGAGCACATCGATCTTGCCGGAATCCGCATCGGCCACAACGAGCCTCGGCTGGGGACCTTGCACTTCGGTGGACCCGGCCTCGGCCGCCAGGTCGCTGCCCGGCTGAGCGGAACCAGTCGACTCGACGGGCGAGTCCTGGGCGGTGTCGGTACTGCCGCACCCGGCGACGACCAGTCCGACGACTCCGAGGGTCAAAACACTTCTACGCACGCGCACCCACTCCAAACAATTTATTGATAACGATTGTCGTTTACGTTAGACCATTCTTCGGCTTATTTCCGAATCGACTCCCGAGCCGATCGAGCAGCGGCCACGACGAAGAACTGCAGCACCGCAAGGCCGGCGATTGTCGCACCGGCCGCGGTGTCGGCGTTCCAGGACACGAGTAGGCCGAACACCGTGGCCGACCATCCGAGGAGCGTCGCGATGATCATCGACACGGCAATGGACCGGCCGAACAGATATGCAGTGGCAGACGGGGCCACCAGCAATCCGAACACCAACAACGTCCCCACGATGCGGAAGGAGGCGACAACCGCCAACACCACCAGAGCCAGCAGCACGATATGCGCGAGGCGAGGCCGGAACCCGAACGTGTGAGCTTTGCGCTCGTCGAACACCAGAGCAACGAACGGTCGGTACGCGAGCACCGACACCGCAAGTGCAACCGCCGATGCCACGACCAGGAAGACCAGGTCGGCGTAGGTCGCCGACAGCACATCGCCGAACAGGAACGACGTCAGATCGTTGGCGAACGACCGCGCCCGCGAGACGATCACCACCCCGAGAGCCAACATTCCGACGAACAACAAGCCGATTCCGGTGTCCTCGGACAATCGCGAATTGCGCGTCACCCAGGCCACTCCCCCGATCATCGCGACCGCGCTGATGGCGGCTCCGACGAGGAGGTTGGCACTGAGAAGATACGCGACGGCGACCCCGGGGAGCATGCCGTGCGACACCGCCTCGCTCAGAAATGCCATGCCGCGCAACACAACCCAGGTTCCGACGAGGGCGCACAGAATCGAGACGAGCATTCCCGCAACAAGGGCACGCTGAACGAACGAGACAGCGAAGGGGTCCAGTAGCCAATCCACGAGACCGAACCCTATGCGATAATGATTATCGTGAGCGAATCAGTAGTCGTGCAGTCCCTTTCCGTTCGGTATCGAAACACGACCGCTTTGCACGACGTGAGCGCCCTTTTCGAACCCGGTTCTCTCACAACTCTTGTCGGACACAACGGCTCTGGAAAGTCGACGCTGCTGCAAGTTCTGGCCGGAATCGTGGAGCCATCGACAGGGTCTGTGCATACCGGCATGCGACGCGTCACGTACGTACCCCAACGCAGCGAGGTCGACGACCGGATGGCTCTCAGCGTCGGCGAGGTCGTCGCCATGGGCACCTGGCCTCGGCGCGGCCTGCTTGGGCGTGCGTCCGCCGATGATCGCCGATCCGTGGACCTCGCGCTCGAGCGACTGGGACTGACCGCGCTGCGCTCACGACGACTCTCGGCACTTTCCGGCGGGCAACGTCAACGCGCGCTACTCGCTCAAGCACTCGTCGAGCAGGGTGAACTCGTACTGCTCGACGAGCCCACCACCGGCCTCGATGCCGAGGCGCGACAGATCATCGACGGAGTGATCGACGAGGAGGTCGGTCGCGGCGCAGTTGTGGTGGTCGCGACACACGACGCAGACAGTGCGGGCCGCGCCGATACGACCATCACCCTGGCACGCGGTGAGGTCTTGTCGATCACTCGGTAGTGTCGCGCTACCCGCTCCAACCCCAGTTGTAGGGGTTCACAACGATTCGGTACCACGTATCGGTGTTCTCGACGTTGGTGCACGGCACCACGATGTAGGACTGTGAGGCCTTTTCGAGCGACAGCGCCTTGTTGCAGAAGTACTGCCCACCTTCCCCGGACTGCTCGGCGCGATAGACGGGACCGTAGTGCCACTCGGCGGCACCGGCGGTCGCAACTCCCATCGTGGCTCCGGCTGCAATCGGAAGCGCGAGGAGTCCGGTCATTACTGCAATGCGTCGGCTGGTGCGGTTCATGGAGGGCCTTTCGTCGGCGGTACGGGCTGCACAAACGTCGGAGGCCGTATTCGGTCACCGACTCGATCCCTTCATGGGTGACGTCGCGCAAGCAACGAGTCGCGTTACCACTTCCGAGTGAGGAAGGTCAGCTAGCTGTCGACCTCGACGCCGTAACGCACAGCCAGTTCCGCCAATCCGTCGTCGTAACCCTGGCCGATGGGCCGGAAGCGCCAACCGCTCCCCCGGCGGTAGATCTCGGCGAGCAACATCGACTGTTCGGTCGTGGCCGCGTCGAGCACCGCCGTGGCGACAGTCGACTCGACTCCATCGAGCGATACCGACACGGCACCGACGTCTCCGAACGTCTTGTCGCCGTCTATGGCTGCGGCAATGACGATGCGGGCGCAGTCCTCGGGAACGAGTGCCAGGTCGATCCGCACACCCTGCTCACTGTCACCGTCGATCGACATCGACACAGCACCATCCGAAGTGGCCGGAGCGTTGTAGAACACGAAATCCTCGTCACTGGACACCAATTCGTCGTCGTCGACCAGGAATGCGACGACGTCGACGCCGACCTGATCGGAGTCCTCGGCGCGCCAGGAACTGTTGACCGTCAGCATTGTCTGATCAGGGTCGAGGTCGACGACGCCACCCCGTGGCACCAGCGGGGCAATTCGGGACCGCCGCGCCGGAAGCGGAGCAGGCACCTCGATATTCAGCTCTCGGTCTATCGCCGCTGGTGTCAGCAACGTGAGATCCCGTTCTTTCACTTTCGGCATCCGGGGGTCCCCATCGCCGCCGTCCAGAATCAGGATGTCGGTCACGCCCGCGCTGAGGTTCACAGCCGGTGTCGCACCGAGTTGAATCAGACGGGAACGCATCAGCACGGACTCAGCGTGCGAACCACCCATGACCAGGATCCTTCTGGCCTGCCAGGGCCTGGCGACGGGATCGGGCTGCTGCACGGGTGGCTTCGGCTGGACTTGCGGCCGAGTACCTTTCGACGTTCCTGGTTGCACATCCCGTAGTAGGTCGAGCAGTTCGGACTCCGAGAGTATCCGAAGTCCATGGGCCCGAGCGCGCTCGACCTTCCGGCTTTCCGTAGCGGGATCCGAACACACCACCACACTGGTGAATCGGCTGACGGAGTTCATCACGTCCAAGCCCGCTTCGGTGACCTGAGCGGCCAAACGCAACCGCGGAATGCGCGTGTCGCCGCTGATCACGACTCGCATGCCCTGAATCAGACCGCCGTCCTCGGTGAGTGGACCGGGGTTCTCCCACGTGCAATGCGTTCGAGGAACGGTATCCGGATACAGCGTCAGACGCTCGGTGCACGTGACGACGGGTAGGGGAAGTTCGAGCGACCTGGCCAATCGAGCACTGTGAGTGAAAATCTGCGCCAGCACGCGGGCATCGTCGTAGGCGTCGTGCGCATTGGACTGCAGCACTTTCCAGTGCGCGGCCAAAGTGGATAGCTTGTGGTTGGGAGTGTCGAGTTGCAGTCGCCTCGACAATGCCACGGTGCACAATCGTTGCTTCGTCGGCATGTCGATGCCCGCACGCATCGATTCGAGCTTCAGGAAGCCGTGGTCGAAACTTGCGTTGTGCGCGACCATGGTTCGACCGTCGAGCAGATCCATGAGCTGCGGGGCGATCATGTCGAACGTCGGCGCGCCGGCAAGCCGTTCGGGCGTCAGTTTGTGGATGTGTACCGGACCCGGATCGCAGCCCGGGTTGACCAGAGTCGACAGTTCGCGTCCGACGCGTCCGTCCTCGTCGACCGTCATGGCGGCCACGCTGAGCACCCGATCACGGGATGCCTTCAGACCCGAGGTCTCGACATCGACGACGACCCACTTGTCGCTGCCGCTTCTGAGCGCGTTCCTCACAGAGCTTCCCCCTTCGACCGCGTCGGACAATGGAGGTCACTATGCCGTACGGACTGCTCGTCACGAGTCGAATTGGGCTGGCGCAGCCAGTGTGAGCAGATCGCGCCTTAGGCATGGGAACGCATGCATAAGCACCCGGGATGCATGTCCGATGCCACATTCTGCTTGCTTACGCCTTAGACAGAAGGCATAAGCGCAATCCACGCTGCACCGAGCTGTCCTGACCCTGACGCCTAGAACACCGACTCGTTCTTCACAGACCCAACATGTCGCGTAGTCGACGCACGCTCATCGCACCAGCTCGCTCTTCTTCCGGGAAAGAGTCGAGAAGGCGCGAGCCCCCGCGTCTTCCATAAGATGTGCGTGTGACTCCGCACCGCACAGATCGCGACCTCGCCGAAGTGATTCCACTGTTCGGTCGCCGGGAATCTCGTACCACCACGGCGGACTTGGCCGACGATGTCGAGCCAGCAGTCGAGTCCCCGGTCGAACGGGTGACGCCCCACGGCATCGAGCCCGCAACGCCAGACGCCGACGAAGAGTTGGCAGCGCTGACCGCGTCGAAGCCGATAGCGCAGCTTCGCTCGCTTCTCGTCTGGCTCGGTACGTCACGACCGATCACCGGCACGGGTGTTCCGCGGCCAGGGTCGGTTCGCGAGCTCGCGAAAGCCGTCGGCGTGGAGTTGGATGGGCGGGCATCGAGGTCGAGATCGATGCTCGAGATCCCAGGGTTGATGACACTGTGGGATGCGGCGAAGGCGGCCGGACTGATCGAGTTGACCTCCACCACAGCCGTTCCCGGTCCACATGCCCATCAGTTTGCCCACTCACTTGCCAGCTCCCTGGCCGCTCACCGAACGGCACTCTCGCACGTCATCGGTCGTCACTTCTTCAGCGAGGATCCCCTCCGTCCGTCCCCGGCCGTCGATGTCGTTGCCGGACAGATCGTTCTCGCCGCGATGACGAGCACTCCGCGGACGCGGCTCCCGGCAGTCGGCCCGGTCGGTGCCGGGGATCTGTACGAACACATCGCGGCGTTGATACTTCGCGGCATGCTGGAGCAATTCATTGCCGACGGGTGGTTGGTCTGCGACGGCAAGTACACAGTGCCGCACCCTTTTCGCCCGGCAGTTCTGGATGCGATGACATCACTTCCCTACTACGAAACGGATGACACCAGCCGATGATCATCACCGGGTTGTTTTTCGCGGAGTACGCACGGGTCAGCGAAGACATGCTCGACATTCTCGGCGGCGTCTGGGATACCTGCACGGTTCCACGCGACACCCGCATGCTCGAATGCCGACTGGTCGCGCTGCTGCAGACGGGACCCGACGACATCGGTAAGGACTTTCCCGCGACACTCGAAGTGCTCGACGCGAACGGCGAACACATCGTCAATCAACGTGGCCTTCAGATCCCCGGTGCCGGCTTCACCGGGGAGAATCGCTTCTGGTTCCTACCGATGCAAATGGTGTTCCGCGACGAAGGACGGCACAACTTCATCCTCAGCGCCGGTGGGGCCACCGCGAGCGTCGGGCTTCGCATCGCCTTCGGCTGACGTCGGAACGCAATGCTCATGGCCGCGCCGACATCCGATCTCGATCGCATTCTCGGTACCCCTTGCTATGGGAGGCACCCAGGTCCTTTCGAGGACACGAATTGAATACGCTGTTTTTGAACACCGAGGAGAGCATGTGAACAGTCCATTGCGCGGAGACCAGTACTTTCTCGCACTTGCACTCGAACAGGCGAGGATCGGTTGGGAGGAGGGCGGGGTTCCCATAGGCGCGGCACTCGTTCACGATGGCGAAGTTCTTGCGGTCGGTCGGAACCGCCGAGTCCAGATGGACAGCGCAATCCGTCATGGAGAAACCGACTGCATCGAGCGAGCGGGGCGGCTTCCGGCGTCGGTGTACCGAAAGTCGGTGCTCTACACCACGTTGTCGCCATGCTTCATGTGCGCGGGAACCGCTCTGCTGTACGAGATTCCTCGGATCGTCGTCGGTGAGAACCGCTCGTTCGAGACATCGGAGAGCTTGCTACGCGAGCACGGCGTGCAGGTCGACGTCGTCGACAACGTCGAATGCATGCAACTGATGGAACGCATGCTCGCGGAGCGCCCGAGCTTGTGGCTCGAGGACATCGGGGAGGACGCATGAGCGGTGCCGCCGAACCGGTTCCGTCTGTGCTCGGGTGACTCAGCGAACCAGCGCCTGCCAGGTCGCCTCGCCCGCGCGGTACCCCGCCTCGAACAGCCATCGCCACTCGGAGAAGTCCTCGGGATCGACCACCACAGTCTCGACACCGCCGTTCCCTCGCCGCTTCGGCATGTTCTCGGGGTGGAATGGGAACCGATCCTTCAGGTACGCGGGCTCGAGACTTTGTCGGAATATCATCCACGTCTGCGGCGTGAAGCCTACTGCTTCAGCACGTTTCGCAAGGTCGATCCAGGCTTCGGCATTGGCGTACCTGCCTTCGAGCACCAGCCTTCGCGTCTCGATCATCGGGAGCACGCCGTACCAGATCGGCGGGTAACTCAATAGCGTCTGGCACCAAGTACGACGGCGCTCCGGCGGAATGGGTTCCCACTTCGCCTGCGCTGCTTCGAGTTCGTCACTACCGGACATCGTTCACCTCGCCCCGGAGGTGCAACCCTCCATCGACTTGCACGCCTGCGGTTGCGGGACGCGCCGGTTCTTCCCCTGGGGCACCCTGTCGATGGAGACGGGGTTGCCGAACAGCCGGCCAGGTACCTACGGCTATTGCTCTTGAACCTTCATCGACAATAGCCGAGGGATACGGCTTGGACAACGAATTTCCATCACTGTCGACGTTCAGCTCGAATACCGATTCAGCGTCTGGACAGAATCTGCTCAACCACCCAGCGGCACCGATCGACTCGGACCTCAGCACGAGATTTCACTTGCCCAGACCCTCCGCGATCTCCCCGATGGACTGCAATGTCCGCTGATCGGCGTACTCGGCTTCATCGAAATAGCGCTTGAACACGGACCGCATCAGTTCGATGACCTCGATATGTTGTATCAACACGACGCGCAGTGATCGATCACCACTGAAGGCAATCCTCTCGAACTTTTCACCGAGCTGCCGGGCCGAATCCAAGGTGCCGAACGCGGTGACGTCGACCAAGTACTCCGTCTTACGCGCCATGTCTCCTAAATGCCTGATGTAGGCAGCGCACACCTCGTCGCACTGAAACGCAACACCTTCGGGAATCTCGAGCTGCCCGGACTCGGCCTGCATCGACAGCGACTGCCACTGCTGCATCGAAGCCGCCAGCTCGTTCGTTTCTGACCCCATCAGTTCCTCCCCAACTAATTCGATGAAGGCATGGATGGCCGGAGCGAACGCGCCAACCGTTCAACCTCGACACACGGATCTCCAAGGGGCTCGGTCGCCAGAAAGCCGTCGAGGACGAGGTAGAACACGCCATTCGCGTGTTCGAAGGCGATGCCGCAGTTGACCTCGTCGTACTGAGTAGTCCGGCGGAACCGCAAACCGTCGAGGCCCTCAGTCGGCTCGAACTGCCCGAAACGTCTACTCCCACGTAGATAGTCCAGGCTCTCAGTGGACGAGAAGATTCCGAGGTGATACCACGGCGTCGGCAGAGGGTTCGTCCAGATACACGTCATCCAGTCCTCCGAAATCGGCAGATCCCCCACCAAGTTCGAGGACTTCGTCTCCACGGCCAACCCCGCGTCTTCGATGGCAGCGTCTGGGATGGTGCACGGATCCCACGCCCCGTTCGCCGGAGCGGTTGTCATCACCGATGTCGTCGACGGTGCCGCAACGGGTATGCCTTCGGTCGCCCCTCCGCATCCGGTTGCCACCAGCATCACGCCGACCGCACTCCCGATCAGCAATCGCATGTTGCTCACAGCACTCCGTCCATCGGAACCCATCCTTGATGTTGGACGCAGCTACCGATACATCGGTTCCATCGGATCGGACGCAGTTGCACCTGGCGTTTCCCGATCGGTGCGACGATTGCCCCGCTCGAGTGAACACCGTGCCACCCCAGGGCGAATCCGCGGCAGGGTAAAAACCATCCTTTGGCGACCGGGCAACACTCCGGCCGAATTCTCTGCGCCGATCGGACATCCGTCATCATTGACGCGTGATCAAACAGGGAAGTGGTTTTGCTTTGCTCGGCGCGGTGATTGCGGTGCTGGGTCACTCGGCGACCGCGACTGCGGGGTACTCGGCGTACGTCTCCGGCGGGTCGTTCTATGGTCCGGACACCACGCTGGGGCCGTGGGTGCAGCCCATTGTCGCTGCGTCAGTCGGCGCGGTGGTCGGCATGCTCGCAGGCCTGGTGCTGTACCTGTCCGGCTTTCGATTCGCCGTCGATCCCTCTCGGCGAGTAGGGCTGGTCGCCGTTGCCGGTCTGATCGGAGTGACGCTGGGGATGACGCCCGTACTGATTCTGGTCGGAACAAGCTTTTCCGGTCTGAACTCGAGCGTCTCGACCGAGTACTTGCTGCCGATATACGCAGGCACCGGAGTTTTGGCCTACGCGCTCGGAGTCGCCTCGGTTCGGTTGCTGCTCAGGGTAAGTCACGATCCGTTGTCGTCCCGGACGACCAAAGTCGTGGCTGCGTTTCTCCCGGTAGGAGGTGTCCTCGCCACTCTCGTCGGAACGGGGACTGCCTGGATTCGCGGATTCTCCACGACGGCTTCGACCTTCGTCGCCGTGATCGTGGCGGTGCTGTGCGTACTCGTGGCAACCTTTGCGCTCGCGCGGGCGTGGGCATTGCGGACGACAACGTAGAATCTCGAGTGCTTTTATCTCGTTCGCAACTTCTTGGGCGTACGTGCCTGTCGCAAGCTGAATGTGGCGATGTGGTTCTGGGATGCTGGATTGATGGCGACTACGTACCGGGACTACCTATGGTTCAGAGACGAAGAATTCGGCGGATGGCGATCCAACGGACATGTCGTGAGCTTGATCCGGGATGCCACCGCCGACGGTGTTCTGGATGCATTAGGTGCCGTCGGTAGGCGGCGCACCGGTGTGGGCTATGCCGGCTTCGATCAACGGTCGACGGAATTCGAGAGGCTGGGGCTGGTCCGACCGGACCCGAGCGCGGATCAGACCGTGCAGACCGTGGGCGTTGCCGACATCGGGAAGGGGTGGGTGCTGTTGATCCAGCAGAACAGTGACTACCTCGGTGTCGATGACAAGCTTTTCGGCCCCGTGACCGAGCACCACGAGGTGGTCAGCCATTTCAGCAACGTCAACGCCCTCACAAGGTTCATGTGGTGGCGTGATGGGCAGCTCAAGGTCTCGTTCGAGCCGATGATCCCCACGGGGGACCTCGAGCGTGCTCGCACAGCTTCACCCGCCGAGGCTGCGACCGTGCTGGCACTCATCACCGAAGTCGGTGGCATCGATCTCGACGACTATTACGGAACCAGGACCGAGTTCTTCCATATCGAGGGATCCTTTGCCCTCGCTGAACGACTCACCGGAGTCGAAGTGAGCAAAGAACTACTCCGATCCGCCGTGTTCACCGTCGCCATGGTGCCTACCAGCGCCGAACCGGAGGACCCATACGCTCACGAACTGCCCCCCACGAACCCCGCTCCTCGGGAACCACACAACCTGGGATGAGGTACATCGGCTCTACCGATCCACGGCCGACGCGACTGTTCACGCAACGATGGTGCTCTCCGAAACCCAAGGCGGTGCCGAGGAACGCCACGAAGTCGAGTTCTGGTATTCGCCCTTCGACGGCACACGCCAAGTCGACGCTCACGGACTGCTGTCGGTCGTCAGCAACGCCGACCACTGGCACCGCGGCCCCTTCAACCCCGTCACCTCGCCCGAGGACCTCCTAGCCATACACCGTCGCTGGGAGCCAGAAGCACCATTTCACGTCGTCATCGACCCCACCAGTCAGGCGACGCCCACCAAGGTCAACGGCAAACGAGCGTGGGAGTTCGTCTTCCCGCCCGGGTTCTGGGGCGGGCCACTCACGATCGCTTTCGACGCCCACACCGGCATCCCCCTACGCGCTGAAAGCACCCATCGCACCGAAGAACTCAGCAATGTGGTGCTCTACGAATCATTCAGCAACGACCTGTTCATAGTTCCCGACTGACACGCAATGGCCACCCGCACAACGGAAGTCGCCACCGCTGGTTGCACTGGTCGCGATCAAGCGGCAGAGAGCGTCGTCGAAACAGACGAACTTTGCCGGGCCCACTGACACCCTGGATCGGTTCGCATCACGATCTCAGGATTGCCTCGGTCGAAGCGGGCGGCCAGGCCGTTTTACCTCAAGACAATTCATGAACGAGAGAGGAAGCCGATGATCATCACCGGGTTGTTTTTCGCGGAGTACGCGCGAGCCTCCAACGACATGCTCGACATTCTCGGCGGCGTCTGGGATACATGCACGGTCCCTCGCGACACCCGTATGCTCGAATGTCGGCTGGTTGCGCTGTTGCAGACGGGACCCGACGACATCGGTAAGGACTTCCCCGCGACGCTCGAAGTACTCGATGCGAACGGCGAACACATCGTCAATCAGCGCGGCCTTCAGATCCCCGGTGCCGGCTTCACCGGCGAGAATCGATTCTGGTTCCAGCCGATGCAGATGGTGTTCCGCGACGAAGGAAGACACAACTTCATCCTCAGCGCCGGTGGAGCCACGGCGAGCGTCGGGCTTCGCATCGCCTTCGGCTGATTTCGGCCCACCATGCTCATGCCCGCGCCACCATCCGCTTCCGACTGCGTTCTCGGTGCCCCTCGCTATCGGACTTCTTGTGCCAGACGCCGTCCAGCGTCGATCAACCACCGTCGTGGATCCGCCATGGCTGCCTCCCCACTGCCGGCAAGGTCCGTCAGCGACACGGTCCGCACTTCGACGTCCGAATCCACCGCCCCGGCGACCACCGCCACCGGAACCGAAGCGTCCGAACACATCTGGACCATATGTCCGACGAGTTTGCCCGTCAGCGACGTGCGGTCGAACTTGCCCTCACCCGTCACCACGAGGTCCGCTGCAGGAACCGCAGCCGACAGTCCTGTCAGCTCCGACACCCGTTCCGCCCCGCCGGATACACGAGCCCCCAACGCGCACAGCCCAAATCCCACTCCGCCCGCAGCACCGGTCCCCGGCATGAACGGGTCGGCCGGCAAGCCGGCGTCGGCGAGCAACCCGGCCCAGCGCTGCAATGCCCCGTCCAGCATCTCGATATCCGCGGCCGACGCACCCTTCTGCGGCCCGAATACCTGCGCGGCACCGTCGGGTCCGAACAACACCGCGCGCGTATCGGTCAGCAATTCGATGTCGGACGGCACTCCCGCGAGGCCCGACGCATCCACCGATCGGGCGGCCAGCAGACCGGCACCGCCCTCCGGAACGTCCCGACCCAATTCGTCCAGCACCCGAACACCGAGTGCCCGAAGCACTCCCAGTCCGCCGTCGGTGGAGGCCGAGCCCCCAAGTGCCACCGAGATTCGCTCCGAACCGCTTTCCCTGATCACCTCTCCGAGCCCGCGCGTCGTCGCAGCCAATGCATTCAGCGACTCCATAATCGCGATACCCGAGGACTCCGCCAGCTCGATTACCGCCCGGCCGTTCTCGAGCGTCAACCATCGCGCGTCGACGGGCCGACCGTCCGGGCCGCAGACACCGGACACCGACGACCACGTCGAGCCCGCCGAGCACGCTGCGAGCACGTCGAGCGTCCCTTCGCCCCCATCGGCCTGCGGCATCGACACCAGGTCGTCACCGCTGCGGACAGCCGCCCACCCCTCGATCAGCGCCGCGGCGGCATCGACAGCGTCGATGGTGCCTTTGAAGGAATCGGGGGCGAAGAGAATTCTCATGCGATCAGACTGGGCAGAACCAGATCGCGGTAGCGCTGCTTCATCGTCTCGATCACCTGGTCCCCGTCGGTCGCCCACACAGCAGCGTTGAAGATCTCCACTTCCACATCACCCCGGTATCCAGCGCCTCGAACCCATCGGCCGATGGACTCGAAGTCGATCACACCATCGCCCATCATTCCGCGCGAGAGGAGGGGGTCGGCTTCCATCGGCACCAGCCAATCGCACACCTGGTACGAGCTGATGCGGCCACGCTCACCAGCAATTCGGATCAGTGACTCCAGATCCGGATCCCACCACACGTGGAAGGTGTCGACGACGACGCCCACGGCCTCCACCGGGTGCGGCTCGGCCATCGACAATGCCTGTCCCAGTGTGGAAATGACCGCGCGGTCGGCCACGAACATCGGGTGCAAGGGTTCGAGCGCAATGCGCACCCCACGCTCGAGTGCGTACGGAACGAGCAGAGCAAGCCTCTCCTCCCCCCGAGCCCGAGCTCCGACGAGGTCGCGATCGGGGATGCCGCCCATCACCATCACGAGCTCGGGTGCCCCGAGTTCGGCGGCTTCGTCGAGAGCGCGACGGTTGTCGTCGAGGCCGTCGTCGTCGATCGCCGTGAGGAACCCGCCGCGACACAGGCTCGACACCCGCAGACCGGCGTCCGAGATCAGCTTGGCCGACTCACTCACACCGGCTTCCTGAATTCGATCCCGCCACGGACCTATTGCACCCAGTCCGGCTCGAGCGGCACCGTTGACGGCTTGCTTCAGCGTCCAGGCGTTCGTCGTCTTGGTGTTGAGAGATAGTGCTGCGTAGGGGTTGTCGAGGTCGAACGGTGCGATACTCACGACGCTGCCCCGTTCAGTTCGAGGTAGAGCCCCATGCGGTGCGCGGCCAGCGATGGATCCGCCAGCAACCCTGCGCGATCGGCCAGGACGAACAGCGTCGTCAGATGCTTCACGCTGCGTCCGGATGCCAAGCCGCCCACCATCGAGAACCCAGGTTGCTTGCCGTTAAGCCACGACAGGAACGCAATTCCGGTCTTGTAGTAATACGTGGGAGCGCCGAAGATGTGCCGGCCGAGTTCCTTTGTCGAGCGCAGAATATCCTCGGCGCGAGCGGTATTGCCGAGGTCGAGTTCCTGCAACGCCGTCGACGCCGCGGGGTATATACCGGCGAAGATGCCGAGCAGCGCATCCGAATGATGCTGTCCGTCACCGATGATCAGCTCGGGGTAGTTGAAGTCGTCGCCGGTGTAGAGGCGGACGCCGTCGGGCAGCCCGGCTCGCAGGACGATCTCGTGCTGGGCGTCGAGCAACGACACCTTCACGCCGTCGACCTTGGCTGCATTCGAATCGATCAGCGAGCGGAACGTGTCCGTTGCGGTCGAAATGTCTGCGCTCCCCCAATACCCGGCGAGCGCCGGATCGAACATCGTTCCGAGCCAATGCAATACGACTGGCTCATCGACCTCGTCGAGCAGGGTCGAGTAGACCGACAGATAGTCGTCGGCAGACGTCGCGACCCGAGCCAGAGCGCGTGAGGCCATGATTATGACCTTCGCGCCCGACTCGGTGACCACCGCGATCTGCTCGCGGTAGGCGTCGAGCACAGCAGCGAGACCGTCCTTGCCCGACGGAAGCGAATCCAGGTCGAGTTGGTCCGTGCCCGCACCGCAGGCGAGTGACCCGCCGACGCCAGCGGCTTCGGATCCGGAGCGGCGGATCAGCTCGGACGTCGCGGCCCAGTCCAGGCCCATGCCACGCTGGGCGGTATCCATCGCGTCGGCGACGCCCAGTCCGTAGGACCAGAGTTCGTGGCGGTAGGCCAGGGTGGCGTCCCAGTCGATGTCGGCGGGAGCCCCAGGAGTGTTGTCCCCCATCGCACTAGGGATGACGTGTGCGGCGGCATAGGCGACGCGTGAGGTGATGGGTGCGGTGGGTTTGATCCACTCGCCCGGTTCGCCGAGCGCGTAGAACCCGTGGCCGGGGAGGGTGATAGACACCCGGGAGTCGACGGCGGTCACAGCGCGATCTCCGGGACGTCGAGGCGGCGGCCCTCGGCGGAGGAACGCAAACCGAGCTCGGCCAACTGCACACCGCGGGCGGCGGAGAGCAGACCGTAGCGGTGCGGCCGTTCGGCGACGACGTCACGCAGGAACTCTTCCCATTGCAGCTTGAAACCGTTGTCCAGGTCGGCGTTCGCGGGGACCTCGAGCCACTGTTCGCGGAACGGTTCGGTGACGGGCAGATCTGGATTCCACACAGGCTTGGGGGTGTGCGAACGATGCTGGGCGACGCAGTTGCGCAACCCCGCGACCGCCGATCCGTGCGTGCCGTCGATCTGGAATTCGACCAGTTCGTCTCGGAACACTCGCACCGCCCACGACGAGTTGATCTGGGCGACAACGCCGTTCTCCATCTCGAAGATGCCGTAGGCGGCGTCGTCTGCGGTGGCGGCGTATTCGTTGCCCTGCTCGTCCCAGCGCGTCGGGATGTGAGTGGCGGTCTTGGCGGTGACGGTCTCGACCTTGCCGAGTATGCCTTCGAGCACGTAGTTCCAGTGGCAGAACATGTCGACGACGATGCCGCCGCCGTCCTCGGCCCGGTAGTTCCAGCTGGGGCGTTGGGCGGGCTGACCGTCGCCCTCGAAGACCCAGTAGCCGAATTCGCCTCGTAGGGAAAGGATGCGGCCGAAGAATCCTTCGTCGACGAGCCGCTTGAGCTTGACCAGTCCGGGAAGGTAGAGCTTGTCGTGCACGACGCCGGCCGTGATGCCCGCGTTCTGTCCGATGCGGGCCAGTTCGATGGCTTGTGTCAGTGTTTCGGCGGTCGGCTTCTCGGTGAAGATGTGCTTGCCGGCCTTCATCGCCGACGAGAGTGCCTCGGCGCGACGCGAGGTGACCTGAGCGTCGAAGTAGATGTCGATGGACGCGTCGTCGATGACGGATGCGCTGTCGGTGGTGTACTCGGCGATACCGTGCCGGGTGCAGAGCTCCTGGAGCTTGGCTTCGTTGCGGCCGACCAGGATCGGCTCGACCTGGATGCGCGTGCCGTCGTCGAGGAGGAGTCCACCGGCGTCGCGGATGGGCAGGATGGACCGAAGGAGATGCTGACGGTAGCCCATGCGGCCGGTGACGCCGTTCATGGCGATGCGCAAGGTACGGGTTGGTGTGGGCATGAGAGATTGCCCTTTCTGTGCACTGATGACGAAGGACGTGGGACGACGGCGCGCCATGACGGATGAGGCCGTATCGACGGTGTGGCGGAAAGTCCACTACGCGTCGTGGGGGAAAGTCAGCTTCGGAATGCGCTTTCCAAGCTATGCTGTCGGAGTCGATCGGTCAAGAGGTGACCGTCGATCGCAATGATTTCGCAGGGGGTGAGTGTGCATGGCCGCAGTACGACTCAGCGATGTGGCCGCGGCGGCGGGCGTCTCGCAGGCCACAGCGTCGCGGGTGCTCAACGGCTCGTCACGAGTACCCGGCGAGGGTGTGGCCGATCGCGTGCGCGCAGCAGCGGCCGATCTCGGCTACATCGCCAACGCTCAGGCCCAGGCGCTGGCCCGGTCGTCGACGGGCTTGATCGGGCTCGTCGTGCACGATGTGGCCGACCCCTACTTCTCGTCCATCGTTCGCGGCGTGCAGAACGAGGCTCGCGCGGCCGACAAGCTGGTACTGCTGGCCAGTACCGAGCGCGATTTTGCTCTCGAACGGCAGTCGGTCGCCACCTTCATCTCGCACCGCGCCGACGCCATCATCCTGGCCGGCTCGAGGCAGAGTGGCGACTTGGACCGAGCGTTGGAACAGGAGTTCGCGGCATACCGCGACAACGGCGGCAGGGTGGTGGTGATCGGGCAACCGGTGCCGTTCGCCTCTGCGGTCGAACCCGAGAATTTCGCCGCATCGGCGGCTCTGGCGCAGGCCCTGCACGAACACGGCCATCGCCGCTTCGCGATCATCGGCGGACCGGGAAATATCCGGACCTCGACCGATCGTCGCAACGGCTTCGTCGAGACACTGTGCACACATGGCGTCACACCGGAAATCGAAGTGGCCGGGGACTTCTCGCGAGACGGTGGCTACAGCGCCGCTCGACGCCTGGCGGCTGCGCTCGAGCTCTCCCCCGGCCACGGCACACCTCCCTGCGTATTCGCGGTCACCGACGTCATGGCCATCGGGGCAATCGCAGCGTGGCGTGAGCTTGGCCTGAGCGTGCCGGAGGACGTCTGCGTCGCGGGATTCGACGACATCCCCACCCTGCGCGATCACTCCCCGAGTCTGACGACAGTCGCTCTGTCGTTGGTCGACATCGGCGAACGAGCCGTGCAGCTCGCCCTCGATCCGCAGAGTCGTCCCGGAAGCCGGGAGTGGGCACCGGGCACCGTCGTCCTGCGGCGCAGCACTGCCCTGAACAGCTGATTGTCCGAATTGCTTGACACTGTGGGCGCAATCACACTACGTTGGGCGACAGCTTCGGAAAGCGCATTCCAGCGGGAGTAGACGGACCCGCTCTCCTACTAGCTCGAGGACTCCTTATGACGACAACATCGTCGGTCGAAGTCCGTTCTGCCACTGCGTCGGTTCCTCAACCCGCACCGACCCGTCGTCGACGGTTCCCTTCGCTCCGCAATACCTGGTCCGGTCTGTGGCGACCACTGGCCCTCGTGGCTGTGCTCGTCGCCGCCTGGTGGGCCGTCACCGCCTCCGAACTCGTTGCGCCCTACATTCTCCCGTCACCCGGTGACACGTGGTCGACGATGGTGGACAACGCCTCCTACCTCGCCGGCCACACCTGGGTGACCACCTACGAGACCATTGCCGGCTTCGTCATCGCCTCGGTGGTCGGCATCGCCGTCGCGGTGGTGATGATCTATTCGTCCTCGATCGAGAAGACGATGTATCCGCTCATCCTGTTCGCACAGGTGATCCCGAAGATTGCCATCGCGCCGCTGTTCGTCGTGTGGCTTGGCTTCGGTCCGAGCCCCAAGATCCTCGTGGCCGTCCTGATGGCGTTCTTCCCCATCGTCATCGCCGGAATGGCGGGATTGCGTTCCGTCGATCCCGAGATCCTCGAACTCACCTCGACGATGGGTGCGAGCAAGTGGAAGACGTTCTGCAAGGTACGTTTTCCCGCGTCGCTGCCCCAGCTGATGTCCGGCCTGAAGATCGCCGCAACACTCGCGGTGACCGGAGCGGTGGTCGGTGAATTCGTCGGCGCCAACGAAGGTCTGGGGTACGTGATTCTCCAGGCCAACGGAAACATAGACACGGCAATGCTTTTCGCTGCACTCATCATCATGTCTCTGCTCGGCATCGTGCTTTTCCTGATCATCGAGATCGCCGAGAAATTCCTCATTCCATGGCACGCATCGCGTCGCTCCACCGCGTCCGTCGGCGCTGTGTGACCCGCATGCTCTCCCTACATCGAAGGACACATTCCATGAAGCTCAAGAACGTTCTGGTGGCGACCGTCGCGTCGTCCGCTCTGGTACTCGCCGGATGCAGCGGCAGCGGTGGCGGCGAGGAAAAGGCCCCTGGCACCGACGGTGAGACCACCGCAACCTCGCTGATGCTCAACTGGTATCCCTACGGCGAGCACGCCCCGTTCTACTACGGCGTGCAGGAAGGAATCTTCGCCGAGCACGGTATCGACCTCACCATCACCGCCGGCCAAGGATCCACCAAGACCGCCCAGGCAGCGGGCTCGAACCAAACCGACTTCGGCTGGGCCGACACCGCGGCCGTGATGTCCAACATCGACAAGGGCGTGAAGGTCAAGAGCCTCGGCGTATTCCTGCAGACGACGCCGTCGGCTGTGCAGGTCTACGCGGACGGACCGATCCAGACCACCGCCGACCTCGCAGGCAAGACCATCGCCGTGTCCGCCGGTGACGCCCCCACCACCACATTCCCCATCTTCCTCGACCGCGCCGGCGTTCCCGAGGACCAGGTTCAGCAGCAGAGTCTGGACTCCGCAGGCAAGATCGCCGCGATGCTCTCGGGTCAGGTCGACGGTCTCATCGGCTTCGCACACGACCAAGGGCCCAACATCGCGAACAAGTCCGGACGCGAGATGCGCTATCTCCGCTACTCCGATGAGGGGCTGAACTTCTACAGCAACGGCCTCATCGCCAACACGTCGACCATCGAGAACTCGCCGGAGCTCGCTCAGGCCATGGTCGACGCCACCCGCGAGTCGTTCGAGGCAGCCATCGCCAATCCGGAAGCGGCCGTGGCGTCGATGGTCGGTAAGGACCCGCAGACTCCGCCGGAGTCGGTGCTGCTGCAGCAATGGCAGGAGACGATCCCACTGCTCACGACCGAGAACACCGAAGGAATGGCACCGGGCGTCAACAGTGACGAGGACTGGGCCAACACCATCAGCATCCTCAGCGACGCCGGACTCACCGAGACCGGAGCCGAGGCGTCGACGTACTGGGACTCCAGCTTCACCTCCAACGAGGAATGAGACGCAATCATGAACACCATCACCAGTGAACGGCCGACAACGATGACCGACACCGCGGTATCGGTGGACAACCTGACCGTCCAGTTCTCCTCCAAGCGAGGTGACGTCACCGCTCTCTCCGACGTCGACCTCCGAGTCGGCAGGGGCGAATTCGTTTCCATCGCAGGGCCGTCCGGCTGCGGCAAGTCCACCCTTCTCAAGGTGGTCGCCGGCCTGACCGGTGCCTCTCGTGGTTCGGTGGAGCTGGCAGGCAAGGAGGTGCACGGCCCCCAGCGCAACATCGGTTACGTCTTCCAACGCGCGGCCCTGCTGGAATGGCGGACGGTGCGGAAGAACATTCTGCTTCAGGGTGAGATGCGCGGAATGAACCGGAAGGCCGCGGCCGCGAAAGCCGATCAGCTGATCGAGATGACCGGTTTGACGGGCTTCGAGGGAGCTCTCCCCCACGAGCTGTCCGGCGGCATGCAGCAGCGCGTATCCCTGTGCCGTGCCCTGCTGCACGAGCCGGAGGTGCTGCTCATGGACGAGCCGTTCGGCGCTCTGGACGCTCTCACTCGCGAGAAGATGAACGTCGAACTGCACCGCATCTGGCGAGAAACCGGCACGACGGTCATGCTCGTCACCCACTCCGTCGCCGAAGCGGTCTACCTCGCCAACCGGGTCGTCGTCATGAGTCCGCGGCCGGGTCGGATAGTGGACATCCTCGACGTCGACCTTCCTGTGCATCGGGACTACAGCGCCACGATGGAGAAGCCCGAATTCATCAGTGTTGCAAACACTGTGCGTGATCTGCTGGGAGCGACGACGAGCGCGGACTGAGCGCCACCGCAACAGGCCCTGCAGACCTCGATGGTCTGCAGGGCCACTTGCCTTCGTGACAGCCGGATTTCACGTGTGACTTGTTCTCCGACGTCGAGCTTGTCAGCTCCGCGCCATCGTCTCCCGCACGGCTCCTCGCTCCACCACTCGGCGAGCAGTTCGGGCAACGGCCTCGTCGATCAGGAATCCCTTGCTGTCCACGGCCACACCCGAGGTGGCACGTTCCAGGTCGGCCAGCAATTCCTCTGCTTCCCGTACCTGGTCTTCGGACGGCACGAACACCGTTCGCACCGACGCGAGTTGAGCCGGATGTATACACGCACGTCCGACGAATCCGAGACCGGCCAGAGTGCGAGTATCGGCCTCGAAGGCTTCGGCATCGCGGAAGTTTCGCGACACCGCCGCAGGCGGCGGATCGATTCCTGCCGCCACGCTGGCTGCCACCACCTGAGCACGCACGAACGACAATGACTCCGCGGAGCCGTCGACGCCGAGATCGGCGGCCAGGTCCACCTCCCCGATCTGCAAAAACTTGACCCGAGGCGCACGGGCAATCTCGAGAGCGGCGAACACTCCGGCGGCCGTCTCGATGAGGGGCGAGACCACCGCGCCGGTGCCACTCAGTAGAGCATCGGCCTGCTCCACCTCGCGAGCCGACGACACCTTCGGCAACCAGATACCGGTCAGGTTCGGGTGCAGCACCGCGCGAATATCTTGCTCCTGCAACGGCCCTGGGTTCACCCGCACCCAGATCTGCACGTCACCAGGATCGCAGGACGCGACCCACTCGGCCACCGTCGCGCGGGCGTGATCCTTGTTCGCCGCAGTGACGGCGTCCTCGAGATCCAACACCACCGCGTCCGCGCCCGATGCCAGTGCTTTGTCGAAGCGCTCCGGCACGTCCCCGGGAACGTAGAGGTACGTCAGAGCCGTCCTCATCCGATGACGCCCGTGCCCGCGACGAGAGACTTGGCGATCACGGTGCGCATGATGTCGTTGGTGCCCTCACCGATGGCCATGAGCGGGGCGTCGCGGTAGAGGCGCTCGACGACGAACTCGGTGGAGTAGCCGTAGCCACCGTGGATACGCATGGCTTCGAGGCTGGCGGTGATGGCGGCTTCGGAGGCGAAGTACTTCGCCATGCCGGCCTCCATGTCGACGCGCTTACCCGAATCTGCCTGTGATGCAGCCCAGTACGTCATCAGGCGTGCGGCCTGCAGCTGGGTCGCGATGTCGGCGATCTTGAGCTGGATGGCCTGGAACTCGGCGATGGGCTGACCGAATGCGGTGCGCTGCTTCGCGTATTCGAGCGCAGCATCGTAGGCGGCCTGTGCGATTCCGACGCTGCGGCCGGCAATATTCAGACGACCGATTTCGAGACCGGACAGCGCTTGCTGCAGACCACGCCCCTCCACACCACCGAGCACTGCGTCGACGGGAACACGCACGTCGGTGAACGTGATCTCACACGATTCGGTGCCCTTGTAGCCGAGCTTGCCCATGTCGCGCTGCACCTCGAAACCGTCGGTCGTGGTGTCGATCAGCAGCAGCGACATGCCCTTGTGGGCCGGCGTGGTCGTGGTGTCGGTCTTGACCAGTACCGGAAGCACATTCGCGTGCCGGGCGTTGGTGATCCACGTCTTGGCACCGTTGACGACGTAGTGGTCGCCGTCGCGCTTGGCGGTGGTCTTGATGCCCTGCAGGTCGGTGCCGGCACCGGGCTCGGTCAGACCGACGCCCGTTCGCCATTCACCGGACGCGAGCTTGGGCAGCAGAGTCTTCTTCTGCTCCTCGGTGCCGTGCTTGCCGATCATCCAGCACGACAGGTTGTGGCTGCCGAGAATGCCGGCGACGCCCATCCATCCGCGGGCCAGCTCCTCGTACACCAGGGTGAACGAGACCTTGTCGAGGTCGAGGCCGCCGTACTCCTCCGGCGTCGTGATCCCGAACAGGCCCATGGCCTTCATGTGCTCGACGATCTCGGTGGGGTATCGGCCCGTCTTCTCCCACTCGTTCGCGACGGGGATGATTTCCTTGTCGACGAAGGTGCGCAATGCTTTCCGGAAGGCCGTCTGCTGCTCGTCGTACGTGAAGTCCATGATGATGTCCTGTCGGTTGAAGTGTCAGGGTGCCGGCGCGATGGCTGCGGCGAGGTCGAGGATGGCGGTCAGGTCGGTTTCGTCGACCAACCCGAGGACGCGGTCGGCCAGCTCGGTGGCACGAGAGTCGTTGCCGCAGTTGCCGAGGAACTTCTCCAGCAGACGGTCGTCGCTCAGCGGGAACCCGGCGCTTCCTTGGCTGCCGCCGACGGAGGCGTCGAGCACTCGTCCGTCGGTGAGTGTGAGAACCGCCCTGCCCGACGCGGCCGCCGCGGGAACCTCGGACGGTAGGTTCGTCACCCGTACCTTGCGGGCGGTGACGAGGACGTTCTCGCGTGCGATGGATTCGTCGGTGTACGTCGAGACGGTGATCGCTCCGTCGTGCAGCAGAGCTGCCACACTCCACGGCAGGTCGAATTTGCCGTCGTAGGTACTGCGCGGTGACGCGACGCCGGTGTTGGGTCCGCAAACGAACGGACTCGAATCGGGGTGGACGAAGACCTCGATGTCGGCGACCTCGCTCGCCTGAACCGCACTGTCGCCGAGCGCCTTCGTCACTGCGTCGAGCGTGACGTGCATCAGCTGGCAACTGGGGTACGGCTTGATGCCGATCCGGGTGGCTTCCCACCGCGTGCCAAGTCCTTCGGTCAGTGACGCGAAGTTCGTCGGCCGGTCGGTCAACGCTGCGTAGATTCCGCGTCGACCTTCGAGAACCGACGACGGGCCGGTGGCTCCGGCGGCCGCGAGCCGAGCGGCAAGCACACCGTTCATGCTCGCCGATCCGGGATGCAGCGCCTTGGTGTCGGCGTCGGTATCGAGAAACTCGAGCAGCCCCGAGCTGGACGACCCGGCGATGCCGAGGGCGTTGACCAACGTCTCGGTGTCGAACTTCGACAGATGTCCGGCAACGAGCGCGGCCGTCAACGGTCCCACGGCTGCCGTGGCATGCACGCCCCGAGCGTGAAATCCGTGCGGACTGACTTC
This sequence comes from Rhodococcus sp. ARC_M12, assembly GCF_022810385.1. NCBI lineage: Bacteria > Bacillati > Actinomycetota > Actinomycetes > Mycobacteriales > Nocardiaceae > Rhodococcus > Rhodococcus sp. ARC_M12. The sequence goes on from NZ_JALGQI010000009.1 coordinate 96,883, forward strand.
ACCGAGGCGACAGGCGGTTTCGAGCCCGAGAGCCGCGGCGGTCAGCACATCTGCACCCGATGCCGACACTTGCTGTCCGACGGCGAATGCCGCAGGAAGAGATACCGCCGTCGCGTGCACCAGAGCGCCCGCATGCGTGTCGTCGAAATCCAGAGAGTGCAGCATCACCCCGGTCGCGAAGGCGGCTGCCGGTGCAGACAGCCCGCGGGTTCCGGTGAGAGGCCGCGCCTCCGGTGGGCCGCCGAGGGCGTCGGTCACTGTCCAGCCCGGTCGGCCATAGCCGAGACGTTGGGCCGCAACGGTATTGCCGACGCCGTCGAGTAGGTGACGCGCGGCCGCGTGCCGGACGTCCTCGGACAGATCGGCGACGGTGACACCCGATGCCCACTCCGCCAGGATCGTCGAGGTCACGCCCGCACCTCGTCCTTCGCCGTACCGAACGCACCCTCCGCCTTCAGTTTCGCGACCCGTTCGTCGTCGTAGCCCAGTTGGTCACGCACGATGTCGTCGAAGTGCTCGTTGCGCTGCGGCGCGCGGCGGTACTGCTTGGCCTCGGAACCGAAGTTGACCGGGGACGCGACCTGACGCACCGTGTCGTACACCGGATGCTCCGTCTCGACCACCAGATTGCGGGCGATCGTGTGGGGTTCGGTCAGCGCATGCTCGACATCGTTGATCGGCCCGGAAGGCACCCCGGCCGGGCCGAGCTTCGAGAGCCAGTGATCGACGGTGTTGGTGGCGAACACATCTTCCAGGATCGGCAGCAGCACGTCCTGATGCTTGCCGCGCAGCGAGAAGTTGCTGAACCGTGGATCGGCACCGAGGTCCGGGCGATCGATGGCAACAACCAAACGGTCCCAGAACTTCTCCTTCGCGCAACCGACGATGAGCCAACCGTCCGTTGCCTCGAAGGCCTGGAACGGAACCAGAGACGGGTGAGCCGAGTTCTTCGTACGGATCGGCTCGAAGCCGGCGTTGAGATGCCAGGTCGCGGGATAGGTGAGCAGAGACATCGCCGTGTCGTACAACGAGACGTCGCAGTCCCCACCGATGCCGTCGCGTCGGGCAGCGTGCAATCCCGAGAGCAGCGAGATCGCGGCGACGAATCCACCGGAGTAATCGACCAGGGACAGTCCGGATTTCGTGGGCGGGCCGTCCGGGTCGCCGGTGACGCTCATCCAGCCGGCGAGGCCCTGCAGAATGTAGTCGTAGCCGGGCTCTTTCGCGCGAGGGCCGGTCATGCCGAACCCGGTGAGGCTGCAGCACACGATCGCGGGATTGAGGTGCTTGAGCTGGTCGTAGGTGATGCCGATCTTCTCGGGCACGTCACCGCGGAGGTTGGAGTAGACGGCGTCGCTGGTGCGGACGAGGTCCTCGAACACCGCTCGACCGCTCGGGGTCGAAAGGTCCAGTGAGAGAGAGCGTTTGTTCCGGTTGAAGCTCTCGAAGAACAGAGAGTCCTCGCCCTCGTTGTACGGCGGGACGTAGCGGCCGACGTCGCCGCCGACACTCGGGTCCTCGATCTTGATGACATCTGCGCCCAGATCGGCCAGGTGCAAGCTGCCGAACGGGCCTGCGCCGTACTGCTCGAGGGAGATGATGCGGACGTCTTCGAGTGGCCTCATGCGTCGGAGTCTTTCGTCTGTAGTTCAATGTCGGTGGGGAGTTCGAGCGGTCCGTTCTTCGCTTCGGGGAAGTAGTTCTGCCCGATGCCACTGTCGCGGGTGGCGACCATGACCGAGCGCTTCCACGAAATGACCTCCACGCCATCCTGATTGAGGCCGCGGGTGATCATCGAGACGATACCGGCGTAGGGGCGTGACTCGGACTTGCGCAACCCGGTGCAGATGCTCTCGGCGTACAGGGTGTCGCCTGCATAGACGGGGTGAGACATCTTGATGTCGGTGAAGGCGAGGTTCGAGATCGCGTTCTGACTCATGTCGATCACCGAAAGTCCCAGCACCACAGAGACTGTGAAGCCGGAGTTGACGATGACCTTCCCATCGGTGATGGGGTTCTGCGACGCCAGATGCGCGTTGAAGTGGTTCTGGTTGGTGTTGAGCGACAGCAGTGTGACCCACGTGTTGTCGGTCTCCGAGATCGTCCGCCCGAAGGGATGTTGGTAGACGTCCCCCACGGCGTAGTCGTCGAAGAAGCGCCCCAGAACGGCCGGATGGATTGCCACCGTGTCTCCTCGTGTCAGTTTGGCGAGTGCCTTACCTAGACCATAAACATCAGATGTTTATGGCGTCAAGGGTTCGACGAAACCGGTCGACGACAAGTTTTGCGGCAGATCGCCCCGTAAAGAGCAGATGTTTCAGGAGGTGCGCAGTCGGTCCATCTGTCGGTACGAGTCGCCGAGGTGGTCGAGGTGCTTGCGCATCAGGTCCATCGCAGCCATGGAATCCCCAGCTGCCACCACGTCCAGCAGACCGCGATGGTCGCTGTCGACGCACTGCCAGAAGCCCTCGGGTGCGTGGTCGCGGCCGAATCGGCCGGACAGCACTCGGAACACGGGAGCCGTGATGAGCTCGAGCAGCGGGTTGTGCGCTGCACGGAGCAGGACCAGGTGGAATTCCTGGTTCTTGGTGAACGTTTCGGGGCCCTGCACGTCGTTGGGGTCGAAGATCGACGCGTTGAGCTGCTCGAGATGCTCGTCAGTGCGACGGAATGCAGCGATGCCGGCGGCCGGCACCTCCATCAGGTTGCGCACTTCCATCAGCTGATCGACCGTGACGGTCTCGGCGGCGGCCATCAACGCCACACCGGTTTCCAGGTGCTCGCTGATGTGCCCGACGCTGGGGACGGCCACGAAGCTCCCCCCGGTCACTCCCCTCGTCGTCTCGATCAGATTTTGGCTGGCCAGCGACCGAAGCGCTTCTCGGATGGTGCTGCGTCCGACGCCGAATTCGGCAGTCAGCTCTGCCTCGCCGGGTAGCCGCTCACCTGGCTGCAGTTCACCGGACAGAATGCGGGTACGTAGATGTCCCGCAAGAACCGCATACGCGGGGACGCTCTTGGCTGTTGCCTTGAGCGGTGCCGATTGGGCCACGTCTTCCCCCTGGTTGTCGCTCGACTGCTTCTACTGACCGGTGGGTACTGGTCGGCTCGAGCTTAGCCTGGCCGATGCTCCGAGATGCGGGGATCTCGACCGTCGATACATCCGCTTTTTAGCGAGGATTCGTCGGCATGGGCTCGGAACAGGCCGCGAATCCTGAGAATTCAGCCCCAATACATCAGAGGTATTGCTTTTCTGGCCGATCATCAGCACTATGACTCATGTCACCTCAGCCGTGACCACAACGACTTCGTAGGACAGGCGGAGCACGCCTTCCCGCTCCACTCGGGCACCGACAGAACGGACGCAACATGAAACGAATTGGAGTCGACGTCGGCGGCACGTTCACCGACCTCGTCCTGTGGGACGACGACGGCACCGTCGTCGTGCACAAGACCCCGTCCACCAACCACGACCCCTCGATCGGCACGATGGACGGAATCAAAGTCCTCGCCGAACGCGCCGGGATCGACCCGTCCGAGATCGACATGTTCTTCCACGGCACCACCGTGGCCACCAACATCGTGCTCGAGCACAACGGCTGTGACGTCGGCATGATCACCACCGAGGGTTTCCGCGACCTGCTGCACATCGCGCGCAAGAAGCGTCCGCTCAATTACTCGAATTACCAGGATCTTCCGTGGCAGAAGTGGCAGCTCGTGCCGCGACGCAACCGTCGGGTGGTCCCCGAACGCATCGATGCCGCGGGAAACATTCTGACCCCGCTCGACGAAGGTGCTGTGCGCGAACAGGTTCGACTGCTGCGCGAGCGAGGCGTGCAGGCCATCGCCGTCGCATTCCTGCACGCGTACCGCAATCCGACTCACGAGCAACGCGTCAGAGCCATCATCGAGGAGGAGTTCCCCGGCGTCTTCATCTCCCTCTCCAGCGAGGTGGCCCCGCAATACCGGGAGTACGAACGCTTTTCGACCGCAGCGCTCAACGCATTCATCGGACCGAAGACCTCGAAGTACATCGAGAACTTGGCGGGTAAGGCCAAGGCCGCGCAGGTCGGCGAGGACGTGCACCTCATGACCTCCGCGGGCGGGCTCGTCACCTCGCGCAGCGCCAGCGAAATCCCGGTCTCGCTACTGACCAGCGGTGTGGTCGCCGGCCTTCTGGGCGGCTGCGCCATCGGCAAGGCGTCCGGGTACCCCAGTGTCATCACCCTCGATGTCGGCGGCACCTCCGCGGACGTCGGTGTGGCACCGGACGGCGCGCTGCGGATGAAGCATCTGCTCGACACCCGAATCGGCGACTACCACGCGATGGTGCCGATGGCCGAGGTCGACACCATAGGTGCCGGCGGCGGTTCCATCGCCGTGGTCGACGACGGGGGCATGTTCCGCGTCGGACCACGTAGTGCGGGTGCCGTTCCCGGTCCCGCCTGTTATGGGCACGGCGGCACCGAACCGACCTCCACCGATGCCATGGTGATGATGGGATGGCTGCGCGAGAAGAGCTTCCTGTCCGGAACCATGGAGGTCAAGCCCGAGCTGGCACGTCAGGCGATTCAGACGCACATCGCCGACAAGCTCGACACCCCTCTCGACGACGCCGCCATGGGCATCTTCAAGATCCTCGCCCATTCCATGACCGAGGCGATCAGCCTGCACTCGGTGCGCAAAGGCTATGACCCGCGCGACTTCTCACTGATCGCCGAAGGTGGTGCCGGTCCGCTGTTCGCCTGGCAGATCGCCGACCAGCTCGGCATCCCACGCGTCATCGTGCCCGGTCACCCCGGCATCACCTCTGCCGTCGGGCTGCTCACCACCGACATCCGCTACGAGGAGCCGACGACGGTGTGGACGTCGTCTGCCGACCCGAACATCGAACTTCTGCAGGAGCAGATCGAGCGTCTGTCGGTCCTCGCCGTCGCGCAGCTCGAGAAGGACGGTGTTGCAGCCGAGAACATTTCGCTCGAACGCAGCGTCGACTGCCGGTACGTCGGCCAGGGCTACGAACTCCGCGTCGCCGCGCCGGACGGCAACATCGACGACGTGTGGGTCAAGACCGTCGCCGAGGCATTCCACGACGTGCACGGACGTACCTACTCACAGCGGTTCGACGACAAGCCCGTACAGCTGATCAACGTCCGTGTCACCGGCGTGGGTGCGGTCCCCCACGTGCAGATCGCCGACATCGCCGTGGGTACCGCCGACTCCTCGGCCGCGATCAAGACGACCACGCAGGCGCTGTTCTGGCAGGACGAGACGTCCGCGCCGCAATGGGTGGACACCCCGGTATACGAGCGGTCGTTGTTGTTGGCGAACAACGAGATCGACGGTCCTGCGATCGTCGAGCAGTTCGATTCCACCACGATCATCGGCATGAACCAGCACGCCACCGTCGACGCCGTCGGCCACATCATCATCGAGAGGAACCCCGCATGAGCAAGGCGCTGATGCCCACCACCGGAGTGTCACTGGCGGGCGAATCCACTCGAACCTGGAACGACGTCGAGGTCGATCCCATCACGCTGCGCGTCATCGGCGGAGCACTGCAGTCGATGGCCAAGGAGATGGCCCAGGTGCTCTACCGTATGGCGTACTCCTCGCTCATCCGAGAGTCCGAGGACCTCGGCGCGGGCATCTTCGACATCAACGGACGTGAACTGTGTGAATCGGATTCGACTCCGATGCACTGTGGTTCGATTCCCGCCTACATCAAGGGTGTCAACCGTCGTCTCGCCGGAACGTACAAGCCCGGAGACGTGGTGCTGCACAACCATCCGTACCACGGTGCGGCTCACTCCCCCGATTACGGCGTGATCATTCCGATCTTCTGGCAGGGCGAGCACATCGGCTTCGCCGGGTGTACCGGTCACGTGTCCGACGTCGGCGGCAACTTCCCCGGCCTGTGCATGGACGTCGTCGACGTGTGGGCCGAGGGCAAGCTGATGGACTCGATGAAGATCTACGAGGCCGGGGTCCGCAACGACTACCTGATCCAGCACATCCTCGACAACGTCCGTACCCCGGAGCAGAACCGCGGCGACCTCGAAGCCTTGATCGCGTGCTCGCGAATCGGCGAGAAACGATTCACCGAACTCCTCGAGAAGTACGGCCTCGACACCGTGATGAGCGCGGGCGAACGCTGGATGGACTACTCCGAATCCATGCTGCGCAAGAAGATTCGAGAGATTCCCGACGGCAGCTACACCGCACCCATCGGGTATCTCGACGACGACGGCAAGAACCGCGACGAACCGCTCAAGGTGGCCGTGCGGGTGCAGGTCGAGGGCGAGGACATCCTTATCGACCTCACCGGCTCGAACAGCCAGGTGCCCACCGCGTTCAACGTCCCGTTCGAGGGTTCGGTTCTACCGGTGGCCGTCTCGGCCATTCGCACGATCCTGCTTGACGAGGATCTGACCGAAGAATTCGTTCCCCAGAACGACGGGTGCTTCCGACCCGTCAAGGCCTATGCCCCCGAGGGCACGATCTTCAACCCGGATTTCCCCGCATCGTGCTTCGCGCGGTTCTCGCAGGTGAACCGCGTGTTCGACTCGATCAATCTGGCTCTGGCCCCGGTACTTCCGGATCACGCCATCGCGGGATCGTCCGCCGCGCTGTGCGCCATCGCCTACTCCGGTATCGCGCCGGACGGCGAATCCTACTGGGTCTACATCGAAATCAACGAGGGCTCGTACGGCGGCCGCAACGGCAAGGACGGCATGGACGCCGTCGACGCCCTGATGGCCAACACGCGCAACAACCCCATCGAGGAGCTCGAGCTCAACCACGCCATGCGCGCGTTGCGCTACGAGCTGCGCGACGAAGCTCCCGCACCGGGGAAGTGGCGCGGCGGTATCGGCAGTGTCCGCAAATGGTTGATGGAGACCGATACGTTCCTCGGCTCCGAGGCCGACAACCGGTCGGATCCGCCGGCCGGAGCCCTCGGTGGCCACAACGGTGTGTCCGGCTCGTTCACCAGGAACGCCGGGACCGACCGCGAGGAAGTGTTGTACTCCAAGGTCACTCAGGAGACGATTCGTTCCGGTGAGACGCTGGAGATCAAGCTGCCCTCGGGCGGTGGCTTCGGAAACCCGTTCGAGCGTGATCCCTTCCAGGTACTCAGCGACGTCTGGGACGAGTACCTCACCGAGGACGATGCTCGACGCGACTATGGTGTGGTCGTGAACACCGATTCGTGGACGGTCGACGAGGACGCGACGGCCGAGCTCCGCGCCCGGAGCGCAGCCTGATCGAGGACGGGACCTTCGGCGGTGTAGTCCGGTGGATCGACGACCGGAACGACACCCCGGGGCCCCTGTCCGGCCTGCGCATCGGCGTCAAGGACAACATCGACGTGGCCGGCGTCGAGACCACCTGCGCGTCGGAGTTCTTCGAGAACAACGTCGCCGACGCTGATGCAGAGGTCGTCGTCCGCCTGCGTCGCGCGGGCGCGTCGGTGGTCGCGAAACTGAACATGGCCGAGTTCGCCGTCGGCGTCACCTCGCAGAACTCGGCCGCCGGCCCGTCGTACAACCCGTGGAATCGCACTCGGGTGCCCGGCGGGTCGAGTGGTGGTTCGGGGATCGCCGTCGCTGCCGGGTTGGTCGACGCGTCGCTGGGCACCGACACCGGCGGGTCGGTGCGCCTCCCTGCCGCGGCATGCGGAATCACCGGCCTTCGCCCCAGCTGGGGATCGATCAGCAACGACGGCGTGTTCCCGGTAAGCGAGCAATTCGACACCGTCGGCCCGATGGCGCGGTCGGTCACCGAGGTGAAAGCCCTCTTCGATGTCCTCTCCTCCAGCCCATCCGAGCCCTCGGAGGTCACACGCATAGGCGTGCCCACCGTGTTCCTCACCGCGGACGTGGACCCCGGCGTTGCGCAGACCGTCGCGGCCGCGGTGCGCACGTTCGCCGAACTCGGGTACGAGATCGTCCCCATCCAACTCGAGCACGCCGCCGACGCACAAGACATCGTCTACACGATCGTCTACAGCGACCTCGCCCGCTGCCATCGACATCGGCTCGACACCGAGCCTTCCCGCTTCCAACCCGCCACCCGTGAGCGAATAGCGTTGGGCCTGGGCATCTCCGACGCCGATCGCGCTCACGCCCTCACTGGCCGCGACCGCTTCCGCGAGGCCACGGCCGCGACGTTCGAGATGGTCGACGTGGTGTTGACCCCGGCCATGCCCGTCGACGTTCCACCGAGGGACGGGGGTGACGACGTTGTCGCTCTCTCACGCCGGATGGGTCAGTTCACGTATCCGTGGTCGTTGCACGACGGTCCGACGCTGGCTCTGCCGGTCGGGTTTCACCCGTCCTCGGGTATGCCGGTGGGAGCACAGCTGACGGCCGCATCGCGCCGCGAGGGCGCACTGTTCGCCCTGGGTGAGCGCTACCAGTCGGAGACAGACTGGCATCGGACAACTCCGCCGCATACATCAGATCTTTAACCAACATGCGGGACTGATTCCCGGCGATCCAGGCTGAACTAGGCCGTCTTGACGCCCTAAACATCTTATGTTTAGGTTGAACACAGTTGTTACGTACGTCTCACCATGAGTGCTCGTGCGACAGCCGCCACTCCCACTTCGGTAAGCGCTAAGCCGATCATCCAGCGAGGACGCAGATGCATTTACGCCGAGCCACGTCCATCATGGCAGCACTGACGCTGTCCACCGCATTGGTGGCCTGTGGATCCGATCCCGGTCCCGACGCGGACCCCGCCAATCCGGTCACGATCGACGTCACCGTCTCGGCAGCGGCCGAAATCTACAGCATCCCTTGGCTTGTCGCGCAGCAGCAGGGATTGTTCGAGAAGCACGGTGTGATCGTCGAGAACATCGTCCCGGGCAAGGGCGGCAGCGCGACAATGCGAACCCTGCTCGACGGCAACATCCCCATCGGCGAGGTCAGTTACCCGTCGATCGTGCAGGCGGATGCGGCCGGCTCCGAGCTGCGCATCGTCGGCGGCGGCACCCAGGGGCCGTATCCGATGAACTTCTATGCGCTCGCCTCGAATCCGAACATCAACACCATCGAGGACGTGCGTCGCTGGGCCTACACCCGGCCCAACTCGGCGTCCGATGCGCTGACGCGGTTGCTTCCCTCGATCGCGGGCGTCGATCCGAGCCGGATCGAGCGGGTTGCCTCCGGCGGAATCGGCGAGGGCTTCGCACTTCTCGAAGCCGGCAACGTCGATATCGCCCTCGTCCCCTCGATCGTCGCCGAACAGCGACCGGAGGACTTCAAGCTGATCGTCAGTAGTCCCGACTACATGTCACGGTTCCTGCAGTCGACGATCACCACGACCAAGGACTACGCCGCGAGCAACCCCGGGGTCGTGCGCGCCATCAACGCCGGCTACACCGAGGCGGTCGCGTCGATCGAGGCCGATCCTGTTGCCGCTGCCCAGATCTACGCGAACTACACGGGATTCGACGTCGAGTCGGCCACCGCAGTGGTCGAACGCGCGTCCTCGGTCGGCACGTGGGGCGGCGGCTTCGACACAGCGTCCGTCGAATCCGCCCAGGACGGCGTCGAAGCGTCGGGGAGCGATCGCGTACCCAATTTCTGCACCCTGTTCGACCCGGAGTTCCTCGCCGAAGGAGTCGAGAACGATGTTCCCGGCGACTGCGACTCCTGACAGCATTTCCCACCACCAGAAGGTAGCGACGTGACCCAAGCAGCGACTCGACCCCGCCCCGACACCACCTCCGCCATCGCCGTCGCATCGTCAGTGTCGCGGCGCTTCGGTGATGTGACCGCCCTCCACGAGATCGACTTGTCCATCGGCCGAGGCGAATTCGTCTCCGTCGTCGGCCCCAGTGGCTGCGGTAAGTCCACTCTCCTCGAAGTGTTCGCCGGATTACAGGATCACGACGGCGGCACCGTGCACGTCGACGGCCAACCACTGACCGGACCTCGGTCCAAGACAGCAGTGATCTTCCAGGAATCGGCGACGCTGCCCTGGCGGACCGTCCGCGACAACGTCGCGTTCGCTCTCGAAGTCCGCGGCGTCGGTAAGAAGGAACGTCGGTCCCGCGCCGACGAGTTGCTGAACACCGTGGGGCTGAGCAAGTTCGGCGACCACTACCCCACCCAGTTGTCCGGCGGTATGCGCCAACGTGTGGCCATCGCGCGCTGCCTGTCCATGGAACCCGATCTGATTCTCGCGGACGAGCCGTTCGGTGCACTCGACGAGCAGACGCGACTGGTGATGTCGTACGAGCTACTCAAGATCGTCGAAAAGCTCACGTGCGGAGTCTTGTTCATCACCCACAGCATCCAGGAAGCGGTACTGCTCTCCGATCGGGTGCTGGTGATGAGTGCGCGGCCCGGCCGATTCATCGACGAGGTGGACATCGACCTCCCGCGTCCACGATCCGAAGACGTACTGGCCAGTCCCGAGGCTGTGGCTTTGCACGAACGTATTTGGTCGCGGCTGCGGGACGAGGCCAAGAAGACGATGAGCATCGAGCCATGAGTGCCCCCACGCGCGAGAGCACGCGCGCCTCTGTGGTTCCCGGGTACATCCGGCCTGCCCCCTCCAGACAACTCGGTCTCCCCGCATGGGGATGGACCGTGCTCATCCTCGTCGCGGCACTGGTGGCCATCGACATCTCCGCACGGTTCTTCGCCTCACCGCTGGACATCGTTCCGGTGACCGACATGATCTCGACGTCGCTGAGTCTGCTGACCGACCCTGACTTCCTGATCGACGAGTTGGGACGGACGCTCGGGATCATCGTTCTGGCGTTTGTGCTCAGCTCTGTGCTCGGTGTCGCCGCCGCCTACGTTCTGTGGCGGTATGAATTGTGGGACAGGGCGTTTCAGCCTTATCTGAACGTCTACTACGCCGTCCCGACGTTCGCGCTCTACCCCATCATGGTGGTGTTGTTCGGTGCCGGCGTGGCCCCGATCGCCATTCTGTCCACCATCTTCGCCTTCGGCGTAGTCGCGTTGAACGCACGTACCGGCTTCAATGCGGTGTCGCCGATCGTCACCAAGCTCGGCAAAACACTGATGCTCACACGGTGGCAGTACTTCCGATCGGTTCTGCTTCCGTATGCGTTGCCGAGCATCGTGACCGGACTCAAGCTGGGGCTCTCGTACGCCGTCATCTCGGTGTTGGCCAGTGAGTTCATCCTGTCGACGCAGGGGCTCGGGCACTTCATCTCGATCGCCTACGACGGGTTCGACATCGCCGACATGTATGCCGGGATCCTCATCGTGGCGCTGATCGCTCTGCTCTCGACCTCGCTGATCTCTCTCGCGCTCAACCGATTCGATTGGAGGCGCCGCTGATGAGCAGCACCTTGGACAGAGTAGCCACCGCTCCCACCACTCCCGCAAAGGAGACCTCGTCCGCGGGCCGCGACAACGCCCGACGGTTCCTACCTCCTCTGGTCGTGGCCGTCGTCGCGGTCCTGATTTGGTGGGTCGCGGCCGTTCTCGTCGACAGTCTCATCTTCCCGACGCCGGCCGAGGCCATGGCCTCGCTCGTCGAAGACCTGGGTAAGGCAGACTTCCGAGCCAACGTCGGTGACTCGCTGCGCATTCTCGTGCTCGCGTTCCTGGCCAGCACGATCGTGGGTTCCCTGCTGGGTCTGACGCTGGGACTGAGTCCGTTCTGGACCCGAACCATCGCCCCGATCGTGTACTCGATCAACAGCATTCCGAAGATCGTGCTGTACCCGATCTTCCTGTCGTTCCTCGGCATCGGCGCACTGAGCCGATTCGGCTTCTCCTTCTACGCCGCCTTCATCCCGATGTTCCTCGTCGCGGTCGAGGCGACGGCATCTGTCCAGAGAATCCACCTGAAGATGGCGGCCTCATTGCAGGTGAGTTGGCCGCGCCTGATTCGTCAGATCGTCATTCCCGCAGTGCTCCCGGCGCTCGCAACGGGTATGCGCATGACCTTCGGCTTGGCGTTCCTGGGACTACTTCTCGCCGAGATGTTCTCATCCTCCAGCGGCATCGGATACGAACTCCTGCGCAACGTCAGCCTGGTGCGCATGGAAAACATCATGGGCACGGTTGTGCTGATCCTGGTGATGGCACTACCGCCAACCATCGCCCTGCAGTGGTTGGAAACTCGCATTACCTCGAAATACGGCGGTCGGTGATCTCCCTAATCAGGGAACCTGACCCGAGGTCCGGAAGACTCGTCCGTTCCGAGTTCGGATTGGCACCGTTGGGCAAGTAACTGGAACCTACCGCCTAAACCAAGTGCCTGGTCCCGGTGTCGAATTCGGTGTGGGCAAGTCCTTTGCTCACACCGCCAATCGCCCAGCCCGTGCGCGATGCCTCAGGCCTCTGCGGAGGGTCTTCGCGTCGACCCGAAAGAAGATGCCAGTGTCACCAGAATTGTTGCCGACGTAGAGAACATCATGGTTGTTGTGCGGGCCCCAACCCGAGCTCGCTGTCACCGCTAGCAGGTCGCCGACTTCGGGATAGTAGAACCACATCCAGGCATCTCCTCCGCCGCCGCGGCTGAGATTCGTAAGAACCACCTTGCAGCCGCGTCCATTGCGCGCTCGCTGGTAGACCAGTTCGACTCGGACTACGTCCACCTTGTTCGCCGCTACGCACGCATCGAATTGATCAAGAGTTAAAGCACTGCGTCGGTCCGCTTTTCGCCAAAACATGCAGCACAGACTATAGGACGACGGGGCTTTTCGAGCGTCAGATCTGGCGGTCTGTGGATCTACGGCAACGGGGTGATTCCATCCCTCCCGCTTCGCCTTCCGACGGCTTCACGGGCCGAACGCTCCGAGCTCACTTGCTGAGGCCATGCATCGGGACTTCGGCGCATTCGATACGAAACACCCCCGCCGGTCCAGCTTTCTTCAGTCCCAGACTGTGAGCCCGCCGCCGGCCACACTGACCGCCTTGAAGCCTTGGGGTGCCGCCACAGTCCAGGCTTCGAAATCGGGGTCGAAAGGAACTACAAGGCTTGCACGGTCGGCAAACTCGATTCGCAGGTCGCCGTCGTCGGAAGCGTGCGCACGCGCAACCTGTCTGCCCTGGAGACGCCTGACAGCGGTGTTTTCGGAGAGCGATGCGTCCGGCACACCTCGGAACCCGTCGGACCCAGGCTCATCGAGCCGAAAAGTCGATTCGATACGCAGTTCGTAGTCATGATTCGTACGCAGCGCGAGGGAGAACCCGAACTCCAGAGACGCGATCACTTGACCTACCAGAGGAATGTCCACGTGCTACCACCCTCTCGGGACTGAAAATGAGCCGTCCAGCTCGATGGGAAAATGGGTCTTAGGGTTGAGCCCCGGTTTGCCGTCAATGTTGATTGGCTGACCGTGTTCGTTGTAGTAGCGAACATACCCGTTCGGGTACCGCGCAGTCGGATCCATGATACGCATTGAATCGGTGCGTCGGGCTTCGCATCACGTTCGGCTGACACCAGACATCGGCCATCTGCCTCAACTCCGCAGGCACTTATCAATCTCGGACTACGTATCCGATCACGATGTCAGTCAACATCTTTCGCAGACGTTCACGATTCTCGGGAGCAACGGGGTCGAACTGGAACAACCAATCGAAGGTGTACTGATTGGAAATTCGGAAGAAGCTGAAGCTCGTGATGGTGAAGTGCAGATCCACAGCGTCGACGTCATCTCTGAATTCTCCCGATTCACGTCCGCGCTGCAAGATGCTGGACAGCAGATCGAGCGCTGGGCCTGCCAGCTCGCTTCGATCTCCCGATTGGCCTAGATACGCAGCCTTGTGAGTATTCTCGCTTGCCATCAGGCGTACAAAATCCGGGTGACGTTCGTGGTAGTCGAACGTCAACTCGACCACACGCTTGAGCGCGTCCACCGGACCCAACTCGCCGACGTGCACCTGTTGCTCCTCGGCGCGAATGTTGATAATCGCACTCTCTAGCACCGATCGATACAGGCCCTGTTTGTCCCCGAAGTAGTAATAGATCATCTTCTTCGTCGTCTTCGTTTGCAACGCGATGTCGTCCATTCGAGCACCGGTGAAACCTTTGGCCGCGAACTCCGCCGTCGCCACCGTCAGAATGTTTCCGCGCACCTCACCACCGCGCGCCCCCCGGCGCCCCCCAACCTCGGACGCTGTCGACATGAAATCCAACCCCTTCAACAATCCGTGGCGATTAACACCAGACAGTGAATCATAGGTCGGTCAACGTTCGAAGCTTATCGCCGTTCAGTCGTGATCTGCAGCGTCCACTGCCACCGAGTATTGACATCGACCGATTCAATCTCGGTATTACTGCACTTCAGTAGGTTTGCACATTGCCACCTGATTGGAGCATTCACCTCACACCCCTCGCCTCCCCTGGACGTGTCCTCGATCACGTTGTACGGTTCGCTCAGTTCACCAAACAGTGACATTGTTGTTCATCGACAACGAAACTGACGACGACCGACTGACACCCGGCGGCGCTCAGAAGAGCCGCACAACCATGTGGAGCGGGCGAATCGACCTGCCTTCGCCCCACCAACACCGATCAGAACGCCGATTTTGCCTCGGCGAGCCAGCCTCGTTGTCCGCCGAGCCGGCCGACAACCGACCTCAATCCCCTCACCCAGGATGGATCGTCATGACAGCATCTGAGATGCAGACAACCCCTTCAGTTAACGAACCTCCGGCCACGAGTGAACCCACTCATCACGTCACCCGCAGGCTGTGGCCTCGTCGCGACTCTCTGGTCACCGGCATCAAAGCAGTCGTCGGCATCGTCGGCTTGCTGGGCCTGTGGGAGCTGGCAGTTGTGGTGACCCGCCCTCCCGAATACATTCTGGTCGGGCCAATTGCAGCCTTCGCAGAGCTGTTCGCCCGTTTCGACTACTTCACGACAAACGCCTGGGTCACGATCGGCGAGGCCTTGGCCGGCTTCGTCGGCGGCACTCTGCTCGGCGTCATCTGCGGCGCACTCCTGCATTATTCGCCGACGATACGATCCTTCCTGTATCCGGCTTTGGTCGCCATAGACACGATTCCGAAGGTCGCTCTGGCACCGCTGTTCATAGTGTGGTTCGGGTTCGGGTTCGAGTCGAAGGCGTTCGTAGCCATGGCAATAGCCTTTTTCCCGCTCGTCATCAACACATTCGACGGGCTCAGCACCGTCCCGCACGAACTGAAGGAACTAGCGCGAATCAACAGGGCGTCGACGTGGAAACGGCTGACAAAGATCGAGTTCATCTACGCGCTGCCGTCGATCTTCTCCGGTGCCAAGATCTCGATCTCGCTGGCCGTCGGTGGAGCTGTCGTCGGAGAGTTCATCGCCGGCTCCAAAGGCCTGGGCTACGTGATCATGCTCGCCAACAGTCAGGTGGATCTGGCAGCGATGTTCGCCGCCTTCTTCGTGCTCGCAGCGATCGCGCTCGTTCTCTTCTTCATAGTCGATTTCGTCGGCAAGAAGCTCATGCCATGGAAGTCCCACGCTAAATGACCACCCGACCGGGAGACCACCATGTCTAAGACTCACATAGCTCGGGTAATGATGGCAGCAGCTGTGCTTGTTCCTCTGACAGCCTGCAGCGCAACAGATTCAGAGAACTCGATGTCCCTGATGGTCGACGTCGGCTATCTGCCGAAGCATGCACCGTTCTTCGCCGCGGTCGATCGAGGATTCTTCGATGAGGAAGGACTCGACGTGACGGTCATGCCCGGTTCCGGTTCGGGCAACACGGTCGCGGCGGTCGATACCGGCAAGGTCGATGCAGGCTGGGCCGATTTCGGTGTCACGGTATTGAACCAGGGCCGCGGTGCCCAGGTCACACAAGTCGACCTCCTGCAGGCCAGATCCGCATACGCGGTAGTAGCGATGTCGGACGGAAACATTCACGCCTGGGCAGACCTCAAAGGTAAGACCATTGCCACCGAGGGTGCCGGTGCCATGACCGCCATGTGGCCGTACGCACTCAGCAAGCTGGGCCTCGCCGACCAGGACGTCGACATCATCCATGCCGCGAGCAGTGCCAAAATTCCAGGTCTGCTCTCTCAACAGTGGGATGCCAACTTGGCTCTGTCGGTCTCCGACGGCCCAGCGATCGACGCGCTCGGCAAAGTGCCGGTGGTATTGAAGTGGTCCGATCTCGGCATCGACCTGTACGGCAACGGCATCATCTTCTCCAACGAGGAGTTGGAGACCAATCCCGACAAGGTCAAGCGATTCAACCGGGCGATGCAGCGGGCCTACCTGTGGTCGTGCGACAACCCCGAAGACGCTGCCGACTCGTTCCACAAAGAAGTTCAAGGATACGAAACGAGCACCGTCGTGCTTGCACTCGACGAGCAGTGCGCGCTCAACAACCGCATCGGCGAGGAATCCGAGCCCTTCGGACTGATGACCGACGCCGGCGTTCAGCAGATGATCGACGTGTCGCGCGAGTTTCTCGGACTGGATCCGAACTCGACGATCACACCTGCGCAGGTCTACAGCAACGACTACATCGACCCACTCCCCACCGACGAGATCGCCGCACCATGACCGCCTATTTGACTGGGAGACAACGATGAACAACAACGCAGTCGAAGTCAACAACGTCGGAGTCTCGTTCCGATCTCGCGACGGTGACACCAACACAGTGTTGAAAGGCGTCGACTTCGACGTCGAGCACGGACAGTTCGTATCCATCGTCGGCCAGTCCGGCAGCGGCAAAACGACACTGCTGAAAACCATTTCGGGACTGCAGATACCCAGCGAAGGCGAAGTACTCATCAAGGGTGCGCCGATTTCTGCCGGTGTCGAGGAGATCGGCATGGTGTTCCAAAGTCCCGTACTCCTACCGTGGCGCAACAACCTGGACAACGTCCTGCTGCCACTCGAATTTCGTGGCACTCGCGACCACGCATCGAAAGCGAGGGCGCTCGAGCTCCTGGACATGGTGGGACTGAAAGGCAAAGCCACGCGATATTCCTACGAGCTCTCAGGCGGCATGCAACAACGTGTGGCCATCTGTCGAGCCCTGGTCTCGGACCCGGAGCTGCTGCTCATGGACGAGCCCTTCGGCGCACTCGACGCAATGACCCGCGACACGATGAACTTCGAGATTCAGCGCATCTGGCAGAAGGCCGGTTGCAGCGTCGTTTTCGTCACCCACAGTATCTCCGAGGCCGTCTGGCTCGGAGACCGCGTGGTCGTGGTCGGTGACCGACCAGGGCGCATCATCGCCGACATCTCCATCGACCTGCCTCGACCGCGCGCCAAGGAACACCGCTATACCCCAGTGTTTGCCGACTACGTCAGTGAAGTCGAATCGCACATTGGTGTCACCGCCGGCATCAGCTGACCTCACGCACACACCCGTTCTACGACAGGACTATTTATGTTGCGACTATCCGCAAATCTCGACACGCTGGCCACCGACTTCGCCCTGTACCCGCACACAAGCTTGCTGTTCACCGCCATCCGGTTGGATTCGCATCCACTCGTGCGACCGCTGATCGCTCATTCGGACAGTACCGATCCGGTCTTGTTGGTGCGTCAGCAAGAGCAGGGCAACGTTCTATCCGCGGGGGTCGCGGCCGAACGAATTCGCTTCTACGCCCCGTGGGTGACACTGGATCCGCGACCGGTTGCGGGAGTCGAGGTGGCGCAGTCGTTGACCTCTCTGGTCGGCGAACTGGCTCGGGGGGAGACGGTTCGGCTCGACGCAGACGTGGTCTACAGCCACCAGATGACGCTAGCCGAAACCCTCACGGTGGAGATTGAACCTGCGATTTCGAGTCCTGTTCGAGTGCATACTCTTTCGACATCGGAGATCGTCGCCCGTTTCAATGAGTGGCGTCGACGCGGCGCTCGGGCGGCTGCAGACCTGATCTCCGAAGTACCGCATCTGCTGGGCCTCGCCGAACACTTCGGGACTTCCGACACCCGCTTCACAGGTCTCGAATCCCTGGCTGCCGAACGCGGTATCGATGGGCTCGTGCTGCTCGCCCCGCCGAACTTCTCCGAGGTGACCGGTAGAGCCGGCATCGGCGATTGCGCTGTGTGGATCCCGGGGAGCGATCAGGTCTACGTCTTGACCAACGACGCCGTCCACGGGGGCCGATACGGCGACGCGATCGGCGAGTACCCATCGCTCGCCGATGCCGTCGCTGCACTCGCACCAGGTGAAAGGATCGGAATCGAAGAAGAGTTCATTTCAGTCGGTGTCGCCGGACAGCTCGTCGACGCAGGCCTCGATTTGATTCCCGCTTCGATCGATCTCGCGCACTGGCGCGATATCCGCGACCACGAAGACCTGCCCTTCCAGGTCATTGCGGCCCGAACGAGCGTGTATGCGATCGAGGAAGCCCTGTCCTGGGCCGAGCGAAAGATCGATGCCGGAGACGAGTTCACCGAGTTGGACATCTACCGCCGCTACGTCGAGTTCATCGATGAGTTCAAGAGCGACAACAGTATCGACCTCGAGATCGAGCCGTATTTCACCAATCTGCACTCATCGAACCGCATGCTGTTTCCGGGTCCTCCCGTCGACTTTCCGATCAACGACGAAACCACGTGCATCCAGCTCGACGCCGGTGTGCAGGTGACAATCGACGGCGTCGTCGTCGCGACGTCGGACATGGCTCGTTCGCTGCCGCGCACGCCGGCAGCGAAGGAAGCGTACGAATTTTTCTTCACGGTAGTCAGAGAGGGCATCATTGGTCAGCTCAGGCCCGGCGTCGTCTGCGAAGACGTGCACGAGGGAACGCTGCAATTCCTCGCCCCTCACCTGCCGCGCATGATCGAGATCGGAATGCTCGGACAGGACACGGATTTCGACGGCATCTACCGAGGCCGCAACGTAGGACACTTGATGGGCAAACAGGAATCCTTCGCGAATGAGCTGCGTCCGGGATACAAGCACACACTCGACATCGGGTCCTTCGGGGCGGCCGAGATTCCCTGGCGGTACGGCGACGTCGCTATCGGCACCGAAGATCTGTGGTTCATCGGACGCGACCGAACTTTCATTCTCACCCAACGCGACAGGACTCGATCATGACCGACATCAGCCTCGTCGACCCGAAGACCCGCCTGTCGGCGAGAAATTTGACCCTGCCCAACCTCGGAGCCCCCGCCTACTCCTACGATGCCTGGACCCGGCACCGAGACGTTCTGTACTTGTCCGGGCAAATATCACGCACAGCAAACGGCGACGTAGTCACCGGTCTAGCGGGTGAGGACGCCACGACCGCTAACGCGGCCGCTGCTGCAGAAATTGCTGCTCTGAACTTGCTCGCCAGAATCGACCAGGCCGTCGGACTCGAAAATGTAAAACAGGTTCTAAAACTGAACGTGTGGATTGCCAGCGGTTCCGATTACACAGATCAACCCACCGCCGCCGAATCCGCATCTCAGCTGTTGATCGACGTCTTGGGTGACGCAGGCCGACATGCGCGAACAACTCTGCCGACCCACGTGCTACCGAAGAACGCGTTGGTGGAGCTGGAAGCTGTTGTTGCCGTAAAGGAGTAGGGAACACGCACGCAGGTACGGCAGCACCGGGAGCTCGATGTGAAAACGACACCACTCGCCGCGATGCATACCGGGCCGCACTACTATGCACAAGCGCTGAACCCCCATCGGTTGTCGAGCACGAAACATACTGTTCGACAACCGATGTCGAACTCTAACCGGAAACGGGATGCAATGCCGGTTGAGCTTGCCGCACGTCGAGGCCGCCGCCACGCAGGCATCGTCCGTCTCACCTACTCCCCTCGCGCGCGTCTGCGGTCCTCCGGGGTGAAGGCCGACACCGAGCACGCATCGACGCCTGCCGATCGCTTTCGATCCTGGTAATCCGCCACCGAATCGAAGGCTGCCGTCACACCCACCGACGTCGAGACGTATGTCATCGACTTGCCGCGCTGGAAGCCCAGATCGGCACCCACCTCGACGGCGTCGTGTTCGATCCCAAGAAGACGAAGTCCCAGCTGTACTCGGATTCCTGCTGCTGGATCAGCTCCCGCACAGCAGCATTCGTCCACTCTTGGCTCGAATTCTCGTGACCGTCGGTCATCACGAGAACGGTCACCGAGCCGGGACGCTCGTCCTCCGGTGTCGCAGCCAGACCCGCCCCGACCTCGCTGACGAGCCGGCCGATCGCGTCGTTCAACGCGGTGCCACCCCGCGGCTCGAGAACGAGCGGAGCGACGTCCTCGATGGGCGCGTTGTCGTAGACCCGCTCGTACCGGTTGTCGAACTGCGCGAGCGTGACCACGGTCCGGCCGTCGGCCTCACGTTCCTTGGTGATGAACGAATCGAATCCGCCACGGGTGTCGTCGGCGATGGAATGCATCGAGCCGGATCGGTCGAGCAATGCGGCCACGAGAGAGAGCTTCGGGTTGATCATGTTTTCCTTCCGTAGGACGCAGCCGGAACTGCGTCCAATGAATTTGGTTTGAGAGAACGGAAGAACGATTGGCGACGGCTACCGCAGCGCAACCGTCGTACCGCCCGAGAACGCCGAATCATGCAACTCGATCTCGGCAGGCACGGTCCCGACAGGGACGTCGAACACGACGGTTGTATCCAGCGCATTGCCTGGGTTGATCTGCTCGTAGCCGATGCCCTCGTCGAGATAGGCAGTCGCGAGGCTGTCGACCGAGTACTGCTTGCCGTCCGCGTCGAGCAACTTCTGCGAGGACGCGTCCAAGCTCTGGGCACGATCGCCGATGTTGCGCACGGACATCGTCACCTGGACGTACTCACCCTGCGCAGTCTGCGTCAGGTACTCCGAACCGACGGTCGCGACGGGTGGTACGACGGCGGTGACGACGAACTCGAACTTGCCGTCACGCACCGGGACACCAATCCCCGGCTGCGCCGGCTCGGCCGGTGCTGCAGGAGCCGCTTGTTCTGACGACGGGGATCCGGCCGGCGCGGGAGCTGTCGGGCTCTCCGACGAACCACCACCGATGAGCCGAATGAGGACACCCAGCACGACGATCGCCAGGATGGCCGTCAGGATCTTGTGGCGGGCAAACCAACTCTTCTTCTGCTCGGGAGCGGGCGGGGCGTACTGCTGCTGGGGGTTCGGGTTGTGGTTGGTCATGTCGATATTCCTCTCGTTCGGCGATGCATCAACCACACCGCAGTCGGCCCGGTCCGCGCCTCGGCTGACTGGTCGGTGCCCCTCCTCCTTTTGGTCGCATCCGATCGGCCATGCGGGCCGTTCGGACGATTCGCGGTGTCGGTGCTCGGCCGTACGCTTGCGTCCGTGAGCACCCACCGGACAGGCACCCTGCGCCGCAAAGCCTGGACAACGGCGGCGGTGGCCTTCAGCCTGTTCTGCTCGTTGATGACCGCAGGCTTGGCGGGTGCGTCCGGCACACCCGGGTGGAACCTGGGCCTCGGCGTCGCGCTCAACCTGATCGCTGGCGTCGCCTTGATCTGGCGACACGAACGGCCATGGGTGGTTCTGGGACTCGCGTTGGCCGGGCCACTGTTCTTCGCCACCGATGCGACGGCGGCGTTGATTGCCCTGTTTGCTGTCGGTGCGTTCGCACGCACCAGGCCGCTCGTAATTGCTGCCGTCGCTGTGTACGTCGCGTGCGGGGTGTCGTTGACGTACGACGCCCATCGCAGTCGGTACTACTCCGTCCTGACCATCGGTTCGACGAAGGCCGAGGATGGGTCCGTGCCGGTGGAATGGGACGTCCCGGCGTGGATTCCGTGGGTCGTCGCGGCGGTACTGGTCGGGTTGGTCGTGGGCGGAGCACTGCTGCGCCGCACCCGATCCGACCTGACGGAGGCTGTGGTCACGCGAGACAAGGTGACGGTGGAGTCCAACGCTCTTCGTGAGGAGATGCTGCTGAATGCGGAACGTGCCCGCATCGCCCGCGACATGCACGACACCCTCGCTGCCAGCCTCAGTCGCATCTCGTTGTTCGCAGGCGGAATGCAGGTCAACAGCACCGATGGACCCGAGAAGGTAGCCCAAACTGCGTCGATGATTCGGCAGACTGCGCACGACGCGCTCGATGAGTTGAAGCGCATTATCGGCGTGCTGCGGGGATCGGCCGATGCTTCGAGCGGTGGCCGGCAGAGTGTCGAGGGCATCTCCGATCTTGTGCACTCGGCGCGGGACGCGGGCTTGCACACGTCACTGATGCTCGACGTGACGCCCGGTGAAATTGGTGCTGCGAGCAGTCATGTGGCGTATCGGGTAGTGCAGGAGTCGCTCACCAACGCGCAGAAGCACGCTGGCGGTTCCACCATTCGGGTGGCGGTGTACGCGTCCGATCAGGCGGGCGTTCGGGTGGAGGTGCGCAATCAGCTGATGGGGCAACCGGCCTTTGCGCATGGGTCGGGTGCGGGTTTGGCGGGATTGGCCGAACAGGTCCACGGGGTGGGCGGCACGTTTAGTGCCGGTGCTCAGCCGGGCGAGTTCGTAGTGGCGTGCTGGTTGCCGTGGTACTCCTGACTGGCATTGTCGGAGTGGCGTTCTAAGCTCAGCGAACCATGACAGCGCCAGCCGTGATCACCGTTCTGATCGTCGACGACGACCCCTTCGTTCGGCGTGGAGTGACGGACATCTTCGCCAAGACACCGGACATTTCGGTGGTGGGCGACGTGGAGGACGGCGACCAGGTGCCTGCTGCGGTGGCGGCGTTCCGGCCACACGTGGTGCTGATGGATCTTCAGATGCGCCGGGTCGGCGGATTGGATTCCACCCGCGAGTTGATGACGCTGGCCCATCCCCCGAAGGTCATTGCGATGACGGCGATGGATGTGGACGATCTGGTGGTACGGGCGATCGAGGCAGGGGCGCACAGCTTTCTGAGCAAAAGCGAGGCACCCGAGACGTTCCATCAGTCGGTTCGAGCAGTGGCATCCGGCAACACGTTGTTCAGTGAGGATTCGCTCCGGAAAATTGTGGCGACGTCGATGTTGCCGGCAGCTCCGGCAACGGTGTCGATGGACGTGCTGAGCCCGCGGGAGCGAGATGTGCTGCGCATCTTGGCTACTGGTTCGACCAATGCGGATATCTCCTCCGAGCTGTACCTCAGCGAGACGACGGTGAAGACCCATATCTCCGGGATCTTCGTGAAACTCGGTGTGCGCAATCGAGTCGAGGCGGCACTGGTTGCCTTCAGAGCGGGAATGGTCACGTGAGCGAGCCGAGCCAGAACCGCTAATCACCAATTGAATTCAGTGTCCACGTATCTCGCGTCCTTATTGGTACCTTCACTCTGCCCGTATCAATCTGCACGAGGAGCCACGTGACCACACCGGTTACCGACCAGACCACAACGAGCACGCTGACCGGACATGTGTTCGTAGTTCGCGGTCTTCTCGAATCCATTGCGTGCGATGCGGTCATCGTGCCCACCAGCTCCAGCTTTCGCCCGCGCTACACGTGGTTCTCGGTCCTCGGTGTCGAGGACGGCACGGCACCGTCCGGCGCAGTCGACGATCGAGTCAGATCCTTCCCCACCGACTCGAATCACGGCCCCGCGTGGCTGCTGAATGTGGCTCACGACGGTCACAGATCGGTCGACTGGTTGGTCGACGGTCTCAGAGCCGCGTTCGATCGAATCGCGGCCGAACTCGCATCGCGCAGCCTCGGTGATGGTCGGGTTCGTCCTCTCATTGCTCTTCCCACTTTGGGCGTAGGTCAAGGCGGGTATGAGGGTGTCCGAGGACAAGTGATACGCGCTCTTCATTCGACGGCAATGGGCTTCGTCGCTCATTCGGACTTCGACGTCGTGTTCGTGGTCGAGAATGCAGCCGACTACGCTGCCTTCCAGTCCATACGCAAGGCCGCATCGAACGAAGGGCGTGATGAAGCCCGACGGCTGGCCGAGCTCATCGCAGGCGGTGACGTCGCACTACTTCTCGGCGCAGGTGTCAGTATTTCCGCCGGTCTGCCGACCTGGGACAACCTGTTGGGCCAGCTCAAGGACACACTCCTTCCCGATCTCGATCCGAAAGTGTTCTCAAAACTCGGAGTGCTCGATCAGGCACAGCTGCTCGCGAACTCAAGTCCGTCGAAAACGCTGGGGCACAGCGTCTCGCAGCTGATCAAATCGGGTGGAGTCAAAAAGCCGACGCTCTCGCATTGTCTGTTGGCTTCGCTGAATGTCGCCAAAGTCGTTACCACAAACTACGACTCGTTGTACGAGGACGCATTCAATGCAGCCCACCGATCTGCATCGATCTCCGTTTTACCTCGAGGTGACGTGGTGGCACATCAGCCGTGGCTCTTGAAGATGCACGGCGACGTCGAAGATCCGGACAGCATCGTTCTCAGTCGGCGCGATTTCGTGCTGTACGACGCGGAGCGCCGCCCTTTGGGTTCGATCGTCCAGTCGCTGATGTCCACCGGTCATCTCGTGGTCATCGGTGCGTCGATGACCGATGACAACGTGCTCCGGCTGGCGCACGAAGTGCTGGCCATGAATGCCAAGTACGACCAGGAGAGAGTTCTCGGAACAGTAATCACTCTGCGGCCCGACGCGATCCGCAGCGCGTTGTGGAAGGGCGACTTCGACTTCATTCCCGCGTCGACGGCTCCGACTGACAAGATCGCCGCGCGCGACCTCGAATTTCTGCTCGACCGAGTCGCCATGCACGCGAGCGAACAATCTCGCTATCTCTTGGACCCCAGGTACGCCGAACTCCTCGGAAAGGACGAACAGCGTCTCGCCCGCACACTGAGGGAAGTCGCCGGTGCAATCGACGGACTGTCGACAAAGTCGAAGAACCGATGGACGGCACTCAGCACCGTTATCTCCAAACTCGGGCACACACTGAACAGAGACGAACAGCCGTAGCGCGAAGCGTTGCATACGCGGACACGGATGCGCGAAATCAAATCGCCGTCGGGTTCAACGTCAACTTTGCCGACTTTGTCGACAACTTTAGAAGGTGAAGTACCTCAACAACGAGACCACACGATGTCCTCGGCAGGGTTCTGCTGCAGTCCGCGAAGTTCTCCATCGTCCGATACTCCAAATTTACGGCGAGCGGGATTATTCGGTGAGAGTGCCTCGTTCACTGGGGACCAACGAGTCTCTACGAGATCCTGAAGGTCACCTGGACAGATCGAGTCGTGGAATACTCGTGTGCCGCAAGCACAAGGCAGGGCCACCGAAAGTGCTCCGAGCTATTCGTGCAGAATCTGGGTATGAGTGACTTGGTTCCGGCAAATCAAAGCCCGGATGACATGGTGTTCGTGTCGGAGGACGAATTCGGCACGGTGGTAGCAGGGTCGAAGTCAGCCGTCGCAGAGTTCGTCGCAGAATGGCAGGCCGACTTCTCGATCACGCAGCGCGAAACAACTCTGACTTCATCGGCACTAGACAAGGTTCGGTCGGCATGCGCCGGGATCTTGAGGTCACCGGACTCCGCGTCCTTCCTACTCCGAAGTGAGTCCTCACTCCGTGCACCCGTCGAGAGCGTGAGCTATCGACGGGTCACGAAGTCATTGGAGACCGGGCGGTTCACCAGCAACACACCCATTCCACCCGAGTTGCTTGCTGGCAGTCCACAAAGCGCTCTGGCAGCCGCCATGGTAATTTCTGCGCTCGAGTCCATGATCGAACCTCTGCAGCAGAGCCTCGATCGAATCGAAGATATGACCGCCGACATCCTCAGGCTTGCCGACGCTGAGCGGACCGGCGATGTGTTCGGGCGCAGACGTGTCCTGCGACGCTTGACCGGCGAGTTGGACAACGGGGCGGTGCTGACGGAGACCGATTGGGACAGTGTTGCCGGACTCGGACCCGACCTTGAGATCGGAGTAGAGCGTCTGCGGCACTACAGCACACGCCTGTTGCTCGACTTGCGGGCCGACGTCGCAGCGGATGATCGCGCGGACCTTCTGGCGAAGGCTGTTCAGAAGGATCGCTTGGGTGAGACCCTTCAACTGCTGCTGATTGCCCAGGAGTCTCTCTTTCTCTGGCAGCGAATCAGGGTAGAACGAGTCGAACTTCGCGAGGCCGAGTATCTCCCACAGGTTTTGGAGAGCGCAAAGGCAACTCTGAGAGAGCATCTTGCAGCGGACGTCGCGCTGGTCGCAGATCTACGCAGCACACTCGACACGTACGGAACCTTGCGAGTCTCGGAATTCCACAGGAAGCTATCCGCTCGACGCCTCAAGAAAAACCTCACGCCACTCCGCACAGACATCGATTCGTTCGTCACAAACCGAGCACTCCAGGTCGCCCAATGGAACGAACCCAAGAACCCGGGGGTACTGGATGCTCTGCGTGCGTTGAAGGTTGCAGGGGAAAATGCAGTCGATGCAAGCGTTGAAACAGTCGGCAGAGCAGCTGAGTTGGTACAGCGGAGTACCGAGTCTTGGTCGGAGCGAAGGGCACAGAAGTCTCATCAAGAGGGTTCGGCCGGTGACCAAGACATTGAGAAATAGTTATCGAACGTTTGCAGCGATAGCCTTGGCTTGTTCCCACTGGACAGGGCGGGAACCTAGATTGAGTTCTGATGCTGTTGGAGACGAAGTTCGAGGACTCGGGCAGACGAGCAGTCCCATGGACAGCGGAGTTCACATTTTTAGGGAATACAACGCTTCCTGCTGCGCGGAGACGAATCTGGAGCAACCGGGCCAGCGCGGCAATTTCAGTCGCCTAGTCGGCGGGTCACCAGACCTGCAGCGGCCTCGATCCGCTGGCACCCCAGCGGTCGAGCAAGACTTCTTTGATACTCAATCCGCTGTCCATCCTGGCGGTGGAGCAATGCTGGCGATCACGCGTGCAGTTAGATGCTTTCACCGTCAAAACACCAATTTTGTAAATGTCAACCGACCTGGACAAGCAAGAATCAGTCAGTTGAACAACTCGGCGAACCCGTTTTCCACGGAGCGAAGTAACGATGCCGAACCCGATCCATCAGGATAGCGGATGAGCGCTCCGTTTGCATTCGCAGTGATAAAGCCAGTTGCAGCGTGGGTCGCCCGCCTCGTCGCGAGGATGATCAAGTCTGCATTGCGCGCATGGTGCCTCAGGGCGGGATTGCCGTCCTTAGCTGACGATAGTTCCACTTGAACGTTAGGCCACTGAGACTCAAGTGTCGTCTTCACTCTTGCAAGTGCCCCGAGATCGAGGCTGTACAGCAAGACTCGGCCACTCACGACTGCTCGGCTATCAGACTTCTCGACAGCTTCCGATGTAGCAGCGGACCAGTCGTAATCAAGTTTGATGTCTTCTGTAACCAGACTAGCTAGCTTACGGAGCGACTCAGATAATCTGTGCCTTTGCTGGTTGAGAGGAGACAGCAGTGCCGTTACGAAATTGGCTCGTGCGGCGGCGTCACCCCAAGGACCACATACAACCACGTCTGCAAGGTCGATTGCGCGCGTTGCGTTCCCTATCGCTACCCATCTATCCGCGAAATCCTGGACATCGCCGAGTAACTCTCGGTAAGCGCCAGGCGGCGGACCACTACGCAGGAAGATTTCGAGTAGCGCGCAGATTGCTCCCAAATCAACAGGACTAAACCGTTCCGCTACGAGATACCGACGCACGAGCGCAGATGCCGTGCGTGCAGCAGGGCGGTCCAGTTCGTCGGCTTCGAGAAGTGCTGCTACACCGGACAAGAGATCGTCCGTGGCGACTTCGGGCAGGGCGTCGACCGCGTCAGCCAACTCGGCATCGACTTGCCAAGCCGGTGCCCAAGCCAACGCCTGCCCAGCATCAAGCGGCACCCCCTGATCAACTGCGAGACGACCTACCCAACTCAGCCAGGAGTCGACCGGTGTCACCGCCGGTGCGGGCACTTCTGGTTCCGGTTCCGGTTCCGGTTCTGGTTCTGGTTCTGGTTCTGGTTCTGGTTCTGGTTCTGGTTCTGGTTCTGGTTCTGGTTCTGGTTCTGGTTCTGGTTCTGGTTCTGGTTCTGGTTCCAACGATTGTTTGGAGACCAGCGTTTGGGTGACGGGCACCGAGTCGGCTGTCGAACCTTGCGAGTCAGTAAGCAGGCGCAGGCGTACGTTTGGGTCGACAGTCGAGTTAGCTGCAAGCACGGACTCCAGGGGTGGATCTCGGCGGGCTATCGCGACGAGGGCGCAAACTGTGCTTACGTCAGCATTATTGGTCGTCGCGACCACACCGTCGACGAGCATGGCCACATCGGGTCGCGCGTCCGCGATCGCCGTCAACGCAGCATCGACGTCACCCACAGCCAATGGAAGTGAAAGATTTACTCTTGCCCATGCTGCCAACACGCCTTCGCGGACGAGCC
Source organism: Rhodococcus sp. ARC_M12 (assembly GCF_022810385.1). Lineage (NCBI taxonomy): Bacteria > Bacillati > Actinomycetota > Actinomycetes > Mycobacteriales > Nocardiaceae > Rhodococcus > Rhodococcus sp. ARC_M12. The sequence continues at coordinate 125,083 of NZ_JALGQI010000009.1, forward strand.
TCGGAGGATCGACGTATACCAGGGTCGGCAGCGAGCCATGCGCGAGTAGTTCATCGTCCCTACCCAATTGAAACAAGCGTCGAATCTCAAGAAAAGCGACGTTCTCATGCGAAACTCCGCCAAAGGCCTTGATCTCTCGCAGGAGACTTTCGGATGATTCGACCGCCCCAGATGCAAGAGCAAGATCGAACTCACGGAGCATACGGCCAATCGGCCGGGGCACCTCAGGGATACGCAGCGGAGCGTCGCCGACCGCTGCGGCGAGTCTACGGAGCGCGGTGAAGGTTCCGGTTTCGGTATTTGCCGACGGCCGTAGGACAAATGTGGTCCCCGGGCCGACTAAATCCAAGACTGCGCGATCGACAGCATCCTCAGGATCGAGTCGCGCGACCCGCCCGTCGAATTTACACCAGTGATGGGCGACTGCCGCCTCGAGTAGAGGCCGGACACGGCCGGCATGTGCGACGTCCCAACACACCACGTAGATCACAGTTGGCTTCGCTCTATCGCGACTCCGTGGAACTATTACCGGGCATTCTCCGCGATCTGAAAGGGATACGAGAAAGGGTTGGATGGTGGCGGCGACGGAACTGGCGGGATCAGTGTTCGGCCAAATTAAGTTCGGCGGCGCGAAAAACCGCTCAAGAAACACCTCGGAGGATATCGCCGCGGTCACGTGAGATCGCCGATCCATCGAGTTCGCAACTCAAGGCGGTGCCGGGCCGCTTCCTCTTGGTCAAGTTGTAATTCCATACTCTCCTCGTTCACCTGGGTTCCATTCCAGGTAAAATTCATCGAACCAGTAAGTAACCAGTCTCCGCCAACCAAGAGTTTCTCGTGGAGGTACTCGCTGGCGTACAGGTGAAGTGATGTGTTAACCGCCGATCGGCGCAAACGTTGCACGAATACTTCATTGTGATCGACCTCGCGCACAGCCACATGAATCTCGGTCCCGCGGCGCGAGAGTTCTCCGAGCACCGCGCTCAGCGTCATGTCCGATGGCGGGTCGACGCCGAGGACAGCGTCGAACTGTCCTGTCCCGTTATCGATCACAACGACGTCGGAAACCCATCCACTGACAAGCCAGAACTCGTCACTCGGCGAGCACAACTCAGACAGCAATGCGGTCGCCAGCACATCACGGATAGCCAGGCCATTACGTGGTTTTGTTCGGATGGTTCGCCGCGCTGTCACTGCAACTCCTCAGCTAACGAAACCGCGGCAGTCATCTGGCCACGGCGCTGCGAAATGGCTTTTAGCCGGCCAAATACTCGAAGCCCACCACGCTCGATTGGCCTGGTCGTCACTTCCCTTAGCGCTTGGGCCAGATCTGCACGACGCGGGTACGGCGCTGTCAGCAGAACCCGCGCGTCCCCGCCAATTGCCCGCGCATAATCGTCAAGCCATCCAGGCTCCGTCACGTCGATGATGGCGGCCCCGTCCCGAACAGCCTCGTTGAGCATCAAGCGTTCGATAACCACGTTCCGGCGGTACGGATGCCAGTGGTTAAGGCGTTGCGAACGTGCCTGGGCACCGCGTAGCCACAACAGCGAGAATACCGAATCGACGGAAAGTGATTTTAGATCGATTCCTAGTCTTCCCTGGGAAGCATGATAGGCAATTGTACGAGCGTCAATTTCGACGCCCAGCCGTGCCTCTAAGTCCACCCAGGCAGTGGCCAGATCAGAAACGACGCGATCGATCTCTGGCCTGGACCCGGGCCGCATAAATCGTGCTGCGAAGGTGGATATCAGCAGATGATCTGGTGGGCCGTCGGACTCAGTCCATATGGCACGAACACGTTCAAGGGAGTAGTCCATGGCAGCGACACCTTCGGCGCTTCGGAACTCAGCGACAGCCGTCGAAAAGTCCGAGCCTGGGGTGACCAAATTAGCGAGTGCCTCTCGCATCGATTCATCGACCTCTTCAGCGTCGGTTGGAGAGCACGCGCGCGCAACTGCATCCCAGAACCGTCGCGGATCCAGTCCGTACTCCCTGTGCAGCGATTCGATCAGACCGAGGCCACCGATAGCCGTCTCCGACACGAAAATTCGGTAGGCCCGGGTGTTCTCGTCGAATTCCACGTCGCAAGCCAAGTCAGCTTCGTTTGCATCAGAGAGAGATTCGCTCACCGCAGCAAGTAGCGCGTTGGCAAACGTATCGAGGAATACCCGATCGAGCAGGTCGCCGGTTTCAACCCGTAACTCATCGACACCAAGCAGGCGGCCGTGGTCTTCGATCACGGTCCGAACCAGTGGATCGGTAGCTAGTTCTGCCAGAGTGCGCTGCATTCTGCTCTCGTCCTCGTCCTGCCCGTCCGTGCGATATGCGACTGCAAGAAACTCAGGAAGATTGATTGCCCAGATGCCGCCAGCTAGTTGGTCGGGTATGACTTCGACAGGGCTGCCCCCTAATCCTCTGGCCACAAACGCTTCAAGATAGACGCTTGACAGCCACTCGCGCTGAAAAACGTTAGCCAGGTCGTCTAGTCGTTCGTCTTCCAACACCCGCGAGCGAAAGGCGAGCGTCCTCCACGGCGGGGACGATGTGAAGCCTTTCAAAAAAGATGGTCCACCCGCGGACAGTCGACCGGTTACGACCATCGCGTCAACTTCGAGTTCAAATCCGATCGCAGCAGGCGCGCCATCATGTTCGTATCGGACGTGAACCGGAGTCCGTTGGCCCGCAAGGTAAGCCAGTTCGCCGTCGGAGCCAATAGCCATCCGCCGGACCTTCAATGGGCCGCCGCCGAGATGCAGCGCGAAGGCACAGGTTCCGACAAGCGTTGCCCAGATCGACGGTGTAGGTATATCCACGTGATGCAGGGCCTCGTCGACGTAATCGAACGCAGACCTCCACAACGGCATCGCACTAGAACTGTCGGTGATGTCGGGCGGTGGACTACAGAGGCGAAGGGCAAGTGGCCGCACCACCGTGTACTGCTCGCCGGCAGGTGTGTCCCAGATACCGAGGCCATGGCCGGCGGCGATCACGTCGGTCAACTCAAGTCCGCTATCGTTGTCTGGCACAGGGAGCCACGTACTCAGCGAAGCGTGGGCATGGCCGAACCTGCGACTCACACGGCCCGGTACCGCCTCGCGCAACGCCTGCATGATCGGCATTCGCGGTGAATCCTCCCCGAAGTTGGTGGGCAACTCAAAAAGAACGTCCGGCGTGTTTAGCGAAGCAAACAACGTGTCCGACATGAATTCAGGGAGAGGCTTACGATCTTTTGCTCCTGGGTCGACTTCGTCGGGGATGGTCGTCCACTCCGCTTCGAGGCGGCGCAGTGCTGTTGGCACCACTGACAGAATCAGAGATCGTGGCTCCTCCCACAATGCGGCACTAACCTCATCTGCAGGTAGGGCCATCGACCGTCGCAGGTGGTCGGCTAATTCAAGTTGGGTCTGGCTTTCGGAGAGGACAGCACGCAGCACCGAAATCACCTGGGCGGTCTTCCAAGGCACCTTGCCTCTCCAAGGCGGAGACAGTACTGAGCGAACGTCGGCACCTGTCTTGCGGGCAATCCAGTCCAGCAGAGAGTGTGTCGCCTGCATCTTTACGACAAACCGATTATTGATGGGCAAGGACCGGGTGTCGATTTCGGGGTCCAAGAGTTTCTCGTACGTCTGGTATGCAATTCGATCTCGCCCGTAATCGGACAGCACGACGACGGTCAATGGCCGCATCTCCAATCGTCGCCCGGCACGGCCCCGTCGCTGCAGAAAGGATGCGAGGTCACGCGGAGCCTTGTGCTGGATTACAGCGCCGACCCTAGGGTCGTTGAAACCCACCTCCAGCGAGGAAGTCGCGACGATGACGTCCGCGGAAGTGTCGACTCCGGAATCCTGAGAAGATGTGCGTGCAATTCGGAGTGGCTGGTTCATCCGCTGCAAGCGGTAAGGCATATCCCAAGACTGCCCATCCGGGTAGCGGGCCCCAGATTGTGGTCCCGCCGGACTACGAAGGTCGGCAAGCACTTCGCCGGCCATCCGTCCGCGGGGTTGCGCCCCTTCAGCGTCCCTAAGGTTGTCGTATAGCCGATTGATCACGTCTAGGTCGTCGGTGAACGCGAACGAAACCGACCCATAAATACCTGGATTGGTGTCCAGCACGCGACCAAGTAGCATCGCTGTCTGAATGGTCGTCGACAGTAGAGGACTGCCCGATACAGGGTCGCCGCGGAGCACGATTCCGTACTCTCGACTGATCGGCAGTAATTCATCGGGGCTCGGGGCAATGACCTCAACGTAGTGCCGTTCTGCCCCCGTCAATGCCGCGAAGAAGTCACCGGCGTCGCGCAGCGTTGCTGACAACCCCACCATGATGGGGCTATCGACCCCCCACTGACGATTTGCGTGGCGCCAGCGCCGGAGCATTAGGGCGACCTGCGCACCATGCACGCCGGTGTAGGTGTGCACCTCGTCGAGGAGCACCATTTTGGTGCCGTTGGGGCCTTTCCAACCCAGAAGTGGTGCCAGCCTTAGGTTCGTTGACTGCTGACTCAACATCTCCGTCGAGCTGAAGAGGATATCGGGCGGATCCTTTTCCATGGACTCCCGTGTGAGCGCGATCGTTCCAGGCAGCGTATTAAAACTGCACGTGGAGCATGCGAGTCGCTCGCGTCCGGCCGCCCGGTCTGTGTCCGACCAGACGAGGCTACCCTGGCAGTTCTCGGTCAGGCACGGGAAATATGGCGCAGACCACCCGTAACTTCGCCGCTTCCAGGCGCGCCAGTCGTGATCACTATCAAGGTCACGAGCATGCGGAGTCTGACCGTAAAGAAGTCCGATACGCGCCGATCGCCCACCCGGCCTCGCATTGAGTGGACCAAGATCGATGACGACCCGAAGCGCCTCCCGGGCCTGGTCTCGCAGCAACTCGTTGCGCGGATACAGTGCAAGGGTGTGCGGGCCACTGCGCTTCTGCCCATGGGTAGCAGCGATGTCCAACAGGGCAGGTATGTAGAAAGCAAGCGTTTTGCCTGAACCCGTTCCCGAGGTCACAATTCGGCCTGTCAACTGAGGTTCTCCGAGCGCGGACAGAATAGACTCTGTGGCGTGGATCTGAAAGCGTGCGAGTTTGTTATTGCCCACTAGTCGCAGGAACACGTCGGAGTGCCGATCCGTCCATCCTGTCAGACTCCTGAGTTCCTCGATTGCAGCTTTCGGCGTAGTTTCACGACGGGGGTAGCGTCGCGGCCCAACCTTAATCCGATAATCAGCCACCAAAGTTCTCGAATGCCGCCACCAACCAGGCGAAGATGTGTCTTTCTGTGGAAAAAGTTGACGAAGGTAGCGCAACAGTCGCATTGTCTCGCCCAAACGAGTGCGGTACTTCGGTGTCGATTCTGGGAGACGATGCAGCAGATTGTGGTTAAGCAAGTAATCGAGGTACTCCTCGACGGTAGCTAGTTCCGCCTCGATCTCCTCTGCGTCCTTGTCGAGTTGGACGTCGATGGCATCTTCAACCTCGGACTGACTCAAAAAGCCGTCGACAACGCCCCATGCAAGCAGTCTAAGTTCTTTGTCCTCCAATCGGCTGAGTAGATCCGGCACACCCGCCCACCTGACGCCGGTCATGGGCGGATACGAACGTACAACTGGTCGGCCAGCGATAAATCCCCTCGCAGCATCTGCAATTCATCGTCTGACAGATCGGCAAGCAAGATTTGGCCATCACTGAACCGATTCAATAGTGAGTCAATACCGGAGTCGCCAACTTCGCTGAAATCATCTTTGACACGGTCCAAATCCAGTAAAAATTGGATGATGTCAGGGATGCTTGGCTTTTTTGCGCTCAGCGTATGCATCGCAGAGATCCGTTTCTTCGTCGCATCACGACGAGAAAAATGAACCCGTGGAAGAAGGGCCACTGGCAGACCGTCGACTATCCGACTTGACCATATACGCCATGCACTATCGTTGGCGGCATCGATAGCGACACGCGCCGCGTCGACATCTCTGAAACGTACCTGAAGAAATTGTGACGTCGGTCGTCCCAGTTCAACCTGCTCCTGCAGTCTTCTGACGGATTGCTCCAGATCGACCGCAGTATCGACAGGAACGCCGACATCTCTGAGTTTGCGACGAGTACTCAGCGTGCTGCCGAGCGAAACCAATCCCTGATCCAACCGATTCAAAGCCGTCTGGACCTGACCACGGGTTTGCGACTCGTCGCGACCGTCCCTCTTCACACGCGCAAGGGCGGTCAGCTGTTTGGCCCGTGTCGCGAGACTGCGGGTCTGTGCGTCGGGGTTCACAAGTTTGGCTCCTTTACGATGTTAAGCCAGTTGTTGATGGTCTCGGTTAGCTGAGTGTCGACGTCGGCTATGGTCCGATCACTACTCTCCGCCGCCCGGATGCCGGCCTCAACCCATTTAGAACTTGACTCAAGGAAGCTCCCAATTTTCACTAAATCTCCGCCAACTGTTGCGCCAAGGCTACTCAACCGCGCTGTCCCTCCGAGGTCGTCCGCGGTCGCAAGTATTCGCTCCACCTCTTTGATGCAACGCGAGTCCCAACTTCGAGCTTCTGTGTTTAGCGCACCCAAGGCCTGCAAATCGTTCACCGGAATTAGACCAAGGTCCTGGCCGTTCTTGACGCATTCAGTAACAGCGTCAACAGTCTCGGTGAAACTAAACTCTTCCGGCAAATAAGTTCGAATTCGATCAATCTCATTTTTCCAAAATGCCATCTGCCGGCTATTGGTACGCAGCAACGCTTTCAGTTTCCGATGGGCATCAACACACCATTCGGGAACGTCAGGATCATCCTCGGAGTTTACGATCTTCTTGGCCCGACGTACAACCGAAAGCAACCTCTCGAAGTCGATGGCGTAGACGCCACCACCACCTTGTGCCGCACCGATACCGTCTAGGAGGACGTCTACCGCTTTACGCCGCGCCGTGACGTAAGTTTCATAGGCCGAATTCCATTCGGGCGCACGTACCATTGCGTCGCGGCGCACGGATTCATTCCGCCAGAGGCACGCGTTCACGTAGTCAATGTCCCTCGAACTGCTGGGCAATTCTCCGCATGCCGCGGCACCGTTGATCAATGATGCAACCGCTTGAGTAAGAGCGTCATCTCCAACAGATAGTTCGGAAATTATGCGCTGTTTGGCCTCGTCTACACTTCCTGCCACTAGGGCGCTAAGTCGGGCAAGTGTGTCACTACCTTCCGAGGCGTGGCCGCCCTCAATAAGCGCAAGGCCCTTAAGCGTTGTTGCGTTTCGGGGTGTGCGCTCGATCCGCACAAGGGGAGGCAAGACCAGAGGGAGGTTTTCGTTCGCGCCTTCGATCGACACGCCGCGAGATGAATCAGGCACTGCTCGAGAGAGGATAGCCGAACTGGGCTCCTTTATGACCAAGTCATACCAGTCAATGCGCGACACTAAGGCATCGCGAACGACTTTCCTAAAGAAGGGTGCCAAATATTGCGGCAGGACCTGTCCACGCGACCACGCGTCAATTTCGTCCAGTTTCTTCTGAAGCGACCGCGAATGGCCCGTTTCCGAAGTAGATCTCTTCGCATTACCTGCCCCGTCATCGCTACCCGGCGAATCCTCCTGCCGCGATTGGTACTTGATTCCGGAGAGATCGGGAAGAGAAAACGCGGTCACGATATCATCGCTTATCCTCTCCGCCCCGGCCCTGCCCCAAAAGTCAAGAAGCGATATCACACGGCCCTCATCCTCTGCCGAATAATCTTCCGCGATATTCTCCACGATGTGGTTTGCGAGTCCCGGTAGACGCATTGAAGTAGACTCCTCAGCCAGAAATTTCGCCGGAGGAAACTGACCACGTTCGATGACCTCGATGTTGTTGTTAAGAGCATCCCGAACGGCGCGTGATAGAACCTTTCGCGGGTTGAACGACACTCGTTCCCCGTCGCGAGTCGCACAAGCACGAATCGCACGCAGGATGGCGTGCTGATTGTACGGATAAAGTCCATACTCCGCGTCGCCCGACCCTGAGGTCCCGAATGTTGCGTGGCATGACGCACGGAATTCGCATGGTTGGCACCCGTTCGGCACGCCCGGCGTGCTTGACTCTAGAGCGAGTTTACCAACGCGTGCCGCGTTTAAATAACGACCGAAAAAGTCGATGAGCAGTGCGTTTTGTTCGCTGTCTTCTCGTTCAAGATCGAGGTCGAAGTCCACTTGGTAGATCGGCGAAGATGCCTCCGCCCGAGTGCGAAACGTGTCAGGAAGATCTCTGTAGTAGCCCGAAGTCACAGCCATCATGGTGCGGACCGTCGCGTACTTCTCCTGGCCCTGAATGACCCCGATCTCAATGATCGCATCGAGCAGGTCGCGTCTCACCCCTTGAATGAGCGCGACATCCTCGATTAGTAGAACTATTTCTTGACCAACCAGTTTCTCCCGGATCTTCTTGAAGGCCTGGCCGATATCACCGACATTTAAGCTCGCCGCCTTCGTCACCGCCACGTCAAGATACTCGTTTAGAAGGCGCACCGCTTCGAGTTGCATCGGCGCACTCGCGACCAGGCGACTGAAGAGTCTCCGCGTCGCTGCGGCAGCGTCGTCGATATTGCCATTATCTACGATATCGAGGGGAAGCTCTTCGGCGGTAAATTCAAGTGGTATGTCGGACTCGTCAGTCTCCCGGCCATGCAACGCATGCCTAGCACGACGTTTGATGAACGATCCTGGCCTTAGCAGATGCTGCTCAAACAGCGGGTCGGTAAAGAACAGGCGTAGCCCGTTCTCGCCAACAAGGGCTTTGCTGTATGCGTTGTCGGCCTTCGCAGTTCGGAGTGCTTCAGCTAACTCCGCGAGGATCTTATGCTCCATCTCATCCACGGTGACGCCGGAACCCAAGCTTGAGACCTTGCGTCGGAGTTCATCCAACTCGGGGTCGTGCTGGCCGATCAGCAAAGCTTCGATAACATCTCTGAGACTGGTCTGAGTTTTTTGCAGATAGATTACGTGTCGTCCGACTTTGTCGGCGATCGTAGCGTTTACCCATCGGATCAGATGTGACTTGCCCGCCCCGGAGGCGCCTAAAACCGGTGCGACCACAACACCATTGCTGGAATCGCTGTTTAGAAACTCGTTCAGGACGCTCAGTTCGGTGACAACGTTTACCGAGGCATCGTCTCTCGCATCGGTCTGTCGTCGGATACGAAGCGGGGCGTGAGTTGCGAGCAGGACCGCGTCAGACGGTGTGGCCGCTTCTGTAGGAATGGTGGCGGTCACATTCTTGGACGTCCAGCATGCGTAGTTGACCTGAATACTCATCGTCGTCATACCTTAATAGTTACGTGAGAGACATAACGGTTGATACGAAAATTTTGCGCGTCCGGTAACGCGAGGACGCCAGAAGGGTCCGACTGATAGCCCATCGTCAGAAGTTGATGCTGCTCCGCCGTCGACAAGGCCAACCCAAGAGCAGCGTTTGCCGGTTGACCATCTTCCTGGAAGCCGTCATACGTCGCGCTACTGTCTCCGGGGAGAACGGGGATTTCCGAACGTAAGAATTCTAAGACCGTCGCCACCGGTATCTGCTCGCCACGCGGAAGTCGGTCGCCAAACGGATGCTGCAATGCGTCTATCACTGCAACCGACGGATCAGGAAAAATCTTCGCTTTCGAGTCGTGAGTGGGATCGAGGATCTTGATAGCCTCCCGCCCAAACCCGAGTGCTTGACTCCACCACCGGAATCCATTCCATCGGGTGTCGTTGATGAATAGACCCTCGGGCATGTTGGTCTGCACATTAACCGCATAGTGCAGGGCGGTCATTGGGGGTTGCCGCATCAACCAGACTAGAGCGGATCGCAGGTCTGGCGCACCCACAAAATCTTCACCGATCGAGGATGGAGGCAGTACCAAACGCCTTCTCAACACACGCAGAAACGACCGCGCATCGGTAACCTCGTCGGCCGTGTTAAGACAACCCTTAGTCTCATGCACCATCCCAAATTCTTGCAATGCTGCCAAAGCACGCTGGGCATGCGCCCCCTGCATGGGCGCAGCAGATCGCATCGACCTTGGCGTCACTAGATCAAGAACATCGTCTCGCCCGAGGTCCGACTTTGCCTTCACGACGCGATAGACAAGCCACATGGCCTGGGGTAGACAAAGCGCTGGAGACGGATTGAGAACGTCCACGTCACAAACTCCTTATCAGGGCATCCGCAGATATGCTGCGATCACCGGTATCACGCAAGAGATGACCAGGCTTGTAAGGGTTATCTGTTGAAACTGGCCCCAAAATATAGGAAATTAGGCCGAAATTTATTCGGTCTTGAATCGCACTGCTGATCTCTCCGTTCTCAACGATAAAAACCATAGGGCCCTGATACGTCTCCGCCAGTGTGTGAACTGCATTGGGGTCATCGAGAATGATTGGAGTCTGCGGCACAGAGCGTTGAAGTCTGTTGGCTCGATCCGTTTTCAGTCCGGCGAACACCCGCAGGTTGCGTTGGGCCAAGCGGACAAGGAGTGGTTCGAAGTCGGCACCGTCTTCAAACCACACAAATAAGGAAGGTTTGCCTGCGCGCCACTCTGCCAGCGGATCCTTCAAAACGTGCGGAGTCGGCAGTAGCGGACTTGGCTCTACGGGTTGGGTAGGGGACGTCTCCGGCGCACGGCGACACGATGGGCAACCGCGACAGACCGGGAGAGTTCGCAATATTCCACCGGCGTGCGAGACCTGATAGTGACGCGCGATCATCCTGCCGATACATTGGCTTCCGTCAAGCAAATCTAGCGCCGTACTCAGCGCACGTCGCTGTGCCTCGTCGACCTTGTTTCGGACATCTCCAAGTTGTCGAATCCAAGCGTCATGCGACAAGAAATTTCCGTTGAGAAGTTCAAACTCGAGCAAATCCTCAACTTCACTGTAGAACGCATCGCGTGACTGCTCGGCTTCCTCTGGGCTGGCACCATCCGTCAGACTCCACTGCGGTACTTTAAATTGAATAATCCCAGCTTGCGCCATCAGGGTCAGTGTTCGAATATTCCAGCGTCTGCTCCTTCCGAATCCTTCCGATAAATACTTCGGGAGGGAACTCTTACGTACACGGTATCGAAGACCACCTAGTTTCTCCCCCGTGCTGAGAAGGCTTTGCCAGCGCTCCCACCCACGTTCGTTGCCGATCATCGTGATTGAGTTCAGCGTCTTCGCGATTTCTCGGTCGCCAGGCCCGCTGCACAGGTAGGCGACGGATGGCCTCCCGTCACGCCCGCCGCGACCAACTTCCTGATAGTAACGATCGATCGTCTCGGGTAGACACGCGTGGATCACAGTGCGCACATTGGGCATATCAAGACCAAGACCAAATGCCGACGTGCCAACAATGACATCCAGGCCCGTCCTGGAATATTGCCCAGAAGGTTGCACGCCACGCCAGCGTTCCATGACGGTACGTCGGGCATTCTCGCCCGTCTTACCAGTCACACTGGCTACCCGAAGCATGCCGTGAGTGCGGAGTCGATCGGCCCAGTCCTCGGCATCAGCGACCTTGCTCGTGTAGAGGATCAATGGCCGCGGCAATTGGCTGACGGCCTCCAACACGGCATCCCGGCGTGACTGCTCGTCTTCGTGCGAGGCAACAAAGTAAGCGGGTTCCGTGCGCAGTTCCGAACCCCACACCAGGTCTACCTCAGCGCCTCCGACACTAAATAGCTTAGATATCACATCGACTGCGCGTTGGGCGAGCGTGGCACTCAGCAGCAGCACGGATGGTTTTTTACCCTCCGGTGAAGACGAGTGCGCGTCCCTTATCAGTCCAGGCATGGTTTGGAACTCTGAACGGAAGTCAGATCCCCATTGATCCACGAGGTGCGCCTCATCGATCACGATCTGTTGCAGATTGCCGGCACGTGCACAATCCAGGATGGCCGGTGCAAGACTCGACACGAAGGCCTCCGGCGAGGTGTACAGGAGTCGCTGGTTTCCCGAACGAACTGCTTCGCGAAGCTGCTTTTTGTCGTCAGGGTCCAGCGATCCGATGTAGGCGTACCGCGCGTGGGGGCTGAGTCTACGATTGAGACGTTTGGCGGTATCCGATGTTCGCCGCTCCATGTCGAGGGCGAGCACAATCGTGGGAACCACAACGATGGTCACCCCTGAGGTCGTCAGCAACACCTTGGACCAGGCGATCGCAGTTTTGCCGCGCCCAGTCGGTAACGAGACCAGCACTGCGCCACCGTCATTCAGAACCGCAGCACGAGCTGCTTGACGCTGCGTCTGACCGCGGTACGTCGAGTAACCGTGCGCCTCTTTCCAAAACGGGTCCGGGTCGAGCAATCCAGTTCGTTTGATTTCTACGTCTCGGTACAGGTCAAACACCTGCCGCGCGGCCAATTTTTGCTCGTCCTCGGTAGGATCCATCGAGGATGGTGGGCTCCACTCGAGAGCGCGGATGGACCAACCTCCGCCATCCAACGGCGAAGACGTGCAATTGATCTCTTCCCACTGCTCTGGACTTGGCCAAATGGCATCGTTCGGGACGGCGAGGGACGGATTCCCACCGTATGTCACTCCGCTTGTCAGCAGTACCTGGCGAACGAGAGCAGCCACGTCCCGCCAACCAGAGTTGTTGTCGGTCATGCCGCTTATAGCGTCGAGAAGACGACGACAAGCGTCGCTGATCACCCGGGAGGGTTGAAGCGGAGCCTCCCCCGGCCAGGCGGTCAGGGCAGCCTGGGCGGATACCATGTCGTCTCTAGACATAATCGACCCACGACTTCGGCGAAACCACAACACAACTCACGCCGCTCAGGCTGATCGCGGGTTCCGAAACGCCGGCCTCGAGTGCACGCCCGATGGCAACCTCATCGTCGAGTGAAGATGTATCAGCGACTAAACCGCCCGCTTTAGCGCGCGCCCGACTTTGAGCAAGAACCACCTCAGTCTCCGCGCGAATTCGGTGCGTAGCGAACTTGGCCGCTCCAGCAGCATCTATCACCTTCCCAACATTCTCCCTCGCCGCCGTGAAGCAACTATTGGCAACGGGTTCCAAATTGCGCTCGCCGCCCAGTAGAGAGTGCAACGCGCGAATCCGGTCCGAGTTGAGATTCTGGTCTGGACCCTTCTTATAAGGTCGCGATAGATATTCTGCAAATTCTGGATCAGACACTGGTGCAAGGGTATGAGCAGGAATCCAAACACGGCGACGTTGCGGGGCCAGTGCTGCATCCGCGCGACGCCGCGCGATGGGTTCGACCTCAAGTTGCCCTTTCAATAGTTCAAGCATTGGTCGCAGGTCCGCCTCGATGAGGAAATCGAATCCGAAGAAAATCATGGGATCAGCAGTCCAGCGCTGGTTTAGGCGCCACATCGCCACGGCTTGCCCTCGGTCGTCGATACCCAGAAGTTCCTCAAGCCCATCAATGAACGGGTTGCCTCGACGAAAAATCCTTCGCGACGGCTTCTTCACGACCTCCCCACGGTCGAAGAAACCTGTGCGACTCTCCATAGATGTGTCGATTTTCCCTTGCAATCGAGGACTCAACAAAGGCGTGTCTCGAACATCGCGATCAAACGTCGAACTGCCGTCTGCATTCGACTTTTGCGTCAAACGAAAACCTTCCGCCCCTACAATCAATTTCGTGAAATTCGATTCAATAGCCAGCGTGTCGTTCTCGTACGAACCTATTGCAAGTGCCATCTGCTCGCCGTCGGTACGAACTCCATACCCGGACTCCAAGGCATCCAATTCATTGACGCGCCGCTTCTCCAGACGCAATACCTCGACTATGGAATTCTGCTGGTCAGCGAATCCCTCAAGCCCGTCCGTCAACGCCGATGTCCACAGACCGCCGGCGAGATCATCGACCGCCTCCTGCAACGCCGAGATGGAAGTACTGAAGACCTCAAATCCGGACGCGAGGAGTTTGGCCCAGGCAGTCAGCAGTCCGTCCGGGTCGAGATCCGCGATGATGAACTGTTGAGCGGGTCTGTGGCGGCCATACCGGTCGACGCGGCCTATCCGCTGCTCGAGGCTGTTGGGATTTGCTGGCAATCTGACGTGGAAAACACGATCTGATTCCTGAAAATTACGGCCAACTTCCCCACTCTCGTCGACGACAAGTACGCCACCATTGGCGCGCCATCTGGCGGTGGCGACTTCTCTCTCCATTTCAATCTGGTCTGCAAGATGGCCGTAGGCGCTGATTGTCCTTTTTTGCAGCTGGCCGACCAGTGCAGCAGCAACAGTGCCTCGACCGCAGAATACGACTGCGCGAAGTTTCCCGCGACATTGTTTTCCAATGGCATCCGCGAGCACCTCGACCGCGTCCGGACTCACGCTGCCGAGTGTATTGAAGATGTCGGCCTCGAATGCGAAGACTTCCGTCGAATTGAGGATCGCCCTTTCCTGGGGCAGGAGGTTGTCGTCGTTAGCTCCAGTGAGTCGATATCGCAAAGCATTCCGGAGGTCCTCCACCGAACCTCCGACACGGGAGACAAGCACGCTGAGGATCCTGCCGTAGGGCACCGGATCGAGTGAATTGTCGATGATTTTGGCAGCACAAAGGTTCAACCAATCGGCAACCGCATTCGCACCCGCCGAGGCTTCCTCACTCTCAAGGCGTATGACCTTTGGGCGAGTTCTTCCAGTTAGTTCGAACGGTGCGAGTAAGCCCTCGTCGTCTAGTTTCTGCTTCTCAATCGCGTGCCGGCGGTTCCTGATAACACGGTGATGTAACCGGTACGTCTCGGAGATGTGCGTTCGGACCGCGACGACAGCACTCTTCAACGCCTCCAGATCGACGGCGTCGGGATTCCCGCCTGCCGTACGCGCCACCATCAGTGCTTGTTCCATACCATCTCGCAGTGTGTCATCCGAGGGCAGCAGTCTCTGAACCTCCTCGAACTGCAGCTCCAGCAGTTCTATGTTGTCGGGGTCAGGTTCCTCGTCGAGGCCGAAGACTGCGAGGGCAAGTTCGTGCCGAGCAGTGAGTAGTTTCTCGAAACCCTTTTTGTCCTCCCACCGAAACAATCGCGGGTCCAGCAGGTGCAGCAAGGCAAGATGCGTTGTGACTCCACGAGAAAAAGGTGTCGCTGACAGCATCAGAACGCGAGGAATCGCGTGTGCCAAGTCTGCGAGTTCTACGTAAGGCGACTCAGTCCGCGACTCGGTTCGGACTAGGACATGCGCCTCATCAACTGCTAGCAAGTCCACGCCCTGTAACTGTTTCCATTGGTGTGGCGCGCTGTGGGGAAGTATTTCAAATGGCAATTCCCCAGCCTCGTCCGCAAAGTCATCTAGGTAAAATTTCCCGAGCAACTCCGAACGCCATTGGGTAATTAGGGCATCCGGAACGATGATGCCAATCCGGCGTCGTGGGTCGTCGATGAGCAATTGTCGCATCACTAGACCGGCCTGGATGGTCTTGCCCATCCCCACCTCGTCTGCCAGTAGGTAGCGCTGCACGGGGTCTCGAATGATCCGCAGAGCAGCACTGACCTGATGGGCGTGGATCTCCACACCCGACGACATGATGCCGGTGGCCGAACCTGTTGCTGCCCGCTCGGCCAGCAGCAATCCTCGAACTGGCTCGCGCGCATCGCGATATAGCGGGGTCTCGTTTGCTCCGCTCAACAGAACCTGGAGTGGATCCTTCGGCGGAATTTCCCAACGTACCCGCAGGTCGCTCTCTGGAATATCAATATCCCACTGACGATTCGGCACTCGAACGTAGT
Organism: Rhodococcus sp. ARC_M12; assembly: GCF_022810385.1. NCBI lineage: Bacteria > Bacillati > Actinomycetota > Actinomycetes > Mycobacteriales > Nocardiaceae > Rhodococcus > Rhodococcus sp. ARC_M12. The sequence goes on from NZ_JALGQI010000009.1 coordinate 140,761, forward strand.
AGACACCCAGGTCGTCGTCACCAACAACACGGCCCGTTCTCCACCGGCCGTCGCTGGACTCAAAATAGACACGGGTCTGCTTGCCAAGGCGCACGCGCCGAACGTCTGCCACGTTTCGCCACAGTGATCTGGCAACAGGCTCAGCGGCGGACTCGAAGTGCTCAATCTTCGCTTCGGTCCCGTTCACTTCGACGACCCGGCCGATGCCTGGAGAAGTGGGGTAGGTGACCATCTGTCCGATACGCAACGCCAAGATTCGATGCTCCTTCTGGACTGCTCGGGCCTTGGTTCACACCCTATCCGTACGGTTAAAGGATGTTCTCGAAACAAAGCACTTTGGAAGGAGTTCGGCGACAACGTGGCATTCGTTACAAGCGGAGGCGAGGCCTGGGATATCAGATCCAAATGCCTCGAAGCCGAGGACCAGGGTCTCGACTCAGGCCACGTCTTGACCACTGGCAACACCGGGACTTGTGGACAAGCCTGTGGAACTGTGATAGCCCTAAGGGAATCCATTCAGTGCGAACGTCGGCTTCGCTGCGGACGGTTTCCTATCCGCTACATCTCATTCGATCGCAGCACCGGACAGAATTTTGCGGCCTCGCAGCAATCCGAGGACTCGACGTGCCAGAGATTCACGCCCCGGCGGTTCCGATATTGAGGACCTAGCGACTAATCAGGACATCTATCACTCCGGTGATTTTGCGCTCTAAGCTCCCTAGGAGACCCGCCAGACGTTCGGTCAGCGGTTGCCCAACTCTCCGCGCAGTAACCGACCCGGTCGAATGCGCATACGTTCTGCCAGTTAACGAAGCGCCCTAAGCAGTAGATTCGTCAACAATTTCACGTCGTTAGGTGTGTTCTGGAGACCGTTCCACCTGCGCTCGTCCTGTGGGCCAAGTTTCCAGGTGCCACTGGACCACGCGACGACCTCGTCCAGCAAAGCGAGCGTTTTGTCAAGACCCAAATCTACGACCATCTCGACGGGCGTTCCTTCGGTGGTCGCGTCCATGACATACCCGAGTGACTGGATGCCGACGCCGTGAGTAAGTCGCGACTTGCGAGGCTGCAACTTCCATTCCACCGGCCACGTGTTCTCTACGATTGTCCAGAACAGCTTGAGATGGAGCACCATCTGGTCCACATCGCCGAGTCCGGTCTCGGAATCTCGGTACTGGTAGAGAGCCCCGTCGTACAGGCTGTTCTCGATCATCTTCAGGACGCTGTTGTCCTTGATGTAACCGTCCGGCGATGTGGGTGTCGAGATCGTTCCCCTGAACGGCGAGTCCTCATCGACGTTCAATCGAGTCATAACCTGAGCAGGGAGTTGCCGCTTAGCCAGGCGGGGCGGCAAGTGTCCGACTGCGCCGGGCAGGAGTTCGTGGATCAGTCCCTTCGGTAGCGGCTTGGTGTTGTTCACCAAGATGAACTGCGAGCGTTGCTCGTCATCGCCATCCGCCAGGAAGCCCACAGCCGCGACCGGGAAAGACTCAACATCTGCGTCGCGTATCGCGGCCGTGCGCTGCTGGCCGTCGACAAGTAGTGCTGGCTTCTGTGACTCCGACTCAGTGAGGTCCACCGGTATGACCAGTTCGCCCGGGGTCGAGTACGCAACAGGACTGCGCCTGCGATAGGGCGTGAACTCCACACGTTTGTCGAAGGCCAGCACGACTGCGTTCGGAAGCATCGCCCCGGGGGACTCAAGGTAGCGCTGAATCGCGCGAATATGGCTGAGCACTTCTGGTCGCTGGTATCCCCGCAAGATGCCCTCCGACCGTCCAATGCGTGACACAGCCGTGAAGTCGAGCAGGTCTTTACCGTCGACCGCGAAGCAATAGATCTTTCGATCTCCTTGGTTGATTTCAAGTGCGGGGACGGTGATCTCGTATTGATCAGACACTGGTCGTCTTCCTCTTAATGGGCTTCGGGAGGGTTTTCATCTTGGCTGCGAGGACGGCCAAGTTATGAAATCCCCGGCGCTTGTTGCGTTCGGTTCCGCGGAAAATGGCGATGTCGATTCCATGCTTCTCGCACAGACCACAGGGGCATGACTTCCAAGGAGCACTACTGAGAGTCTCCTCGTAGAGCGTCAGGTAACTTTTCTTGACTGCGATCACTTCCTCGTACTCTGCAAGCGCTTCTAGCGCGTGGTGCAGAGTGCATGTACCGACGTCGAACTCGCGCAGTGCTTTCAGGGCGGACCTCTCTGACCGTATTGCCTGCGCCTGAGAAACTTGTCCGGACAAGATTGCACGCTTGAGCATCAAGTTGCCGTCGACCTGAGGGACCCGAATCGCAGTGAACGCACCGGTATCGGTGTGATAGTTGTCCCGGTCGTCCATGAATGACTGACGAAACGCCGACGTGCTGTCGAAACTCGTGACTCCAAGGCGAGCAAACTTGCTAATTGCCTCGAACCGAGTGACGCCGAGGAGATGCAGTTCGACGTCTGTGCTCCTGATTTCGTCGATACTCATCAAGCAGTCGAGTATGTCTGGCGTCTTCAGCGGAACCATGCCGCCGAGCGCGATCCGCTTGTAGCCGAACGACTGAAGTTGTTGCACACTATCGGCGTAACTCTCAGGATCCCATCCCTGCGCGGCGCCGACTGGTTCGACAGTCGACTTTCGAGCGCGCGCGTTGTCGATGAAGTCGAGACCGTTCTTGAGGGATATTTCTCGTCTCTCGACCCACTCCGGCGGAGGCGGCTTCGCGATCATGGCCGGCCTTTGGTAGCCCAGAATGACGTGATCGATGCTCACGCCCGAGTCGAAGCCGCATTCCTCGTAAAAGTCCAAGACCTCATCTGTGGTGTACGGCGGAGTGTGCTCGTTCACGTACGAGAACGCCCCGCAATCTCCGATCGTCGTAACGTCGTCGGGCAACCGGAAAAAACCTCGCACGCCTAGTCTGAACAACCGCTGCCGCTGAGCACCGGTGTATTTACCAACACCGCCAACCGAACCGTCCACGATTGCTTTTGAGACAAGGAGACCCTGGTAGGCCGGCTTCGTCAGGACCTCGTGCGCGTACTTGTCGTCACGTTGCCTGACCCTGAGTGGCGAGTACTCGTCGCGCTTGAAATCATAGCTCGGGCTGACCAGATCCTGGCTGTCCGGGAAATAGAACTTCACTGGTCGACCGTCCTTGCATCCACGTACACGCGTGCCAGGTAGTTGGACAGCGCGGAGATGTGACGAGGAGTGTTCTGCAGTTCGTTCCAGGGCAAGCCCAATTCCTCCCACGTTCCAGATATCCAGTGACACTTGTGCGCTACGCGCGCGATTTCGTTGAAAGCTTGGTCCTGAGCACTTGGTGACTTCAGATCGACCTGCGGCATCACCCGGTCCATCAAACGGGCCATCGCCCTGATCCCGACTCCGCCCATGAGTCGAGACTTGGTTGTAGGTTGCCCCCAAGCGGAAGGAAATGTCGCCTTCACTGCAGACCAGTAGGTCAGCAAAAGGTGCCGAATGCCCTCTGTGTCGGTCTGTCCGGTTGCAACGTTCCGGTACGGGAATAGAACACCAGAGGGGCTCTCCAGGGACTCTTTCAGAGCGTCAACCAAGCTGGTATCAGTAATGACGCTGATCTTGCGAGTCTCCGAATCTGTCGAAGCTCGCTTGACCAACCCACGAAAAGGAGACGCCGGGTCTTGGTTCAACATGTCGACCAGGGCAGACGGGAGGCGTTTCGCTGACAAGCGAGGAGAAGGCGCGGCGAACACCTCCGGCAGGAGTTCGGTTACCAGATTCGACGGAAGTGGCGCGACAGTGTTGACACGGAGAAACTGCTCTCGCTGCATGGCGAGCGACGTCGCTACAAAGGCAGCAACAGGTACCGGCAACGACTTGTTCGACGTCCGAGAAAGCGCGAGGCTCCTTTGTTGGCCGTCGACGATCCACGCGGGCCTCGGGTCGTTCTTGTCGGCCGGTATCGGAATCTCCAACGTCCCTGCTGTTGACAGGCCATCCGTCGCGCCCGGGCCTCGGCTCGACTTGAATCGAATCGAGTCAGGGAGCGCCATAATTATTCCGTTGGGAAACAGAACTTCTGCACCGTTGAGGTAGTCCAATATTTGCTTGACATGAGTCTTCCGCTCCGGCCGTTGGTAACCGATCAGTTTTCCAGCATCATCACGTGAGATGCGTGCAACATCGGCAACAAGATCGATGTCTTCGGCGGCCAGCGCGAAGAGGTAGACGGACAGACCTGGGCTTTGCTCGATTTTCAGAGCACGGCGATGTATCCACTCGGGGGCCTGATTACCCATCACTGAACTCCTGCCGAGTGGAAGATTTGGCCAAAGCGCTTTTGCTCGCAAGCGATCCCCGAGTCTCGCACCACTCGCAGCGCCCTTGACGCCGACATGGTCGGGTCGCTCTCTTTGAGGGTTGCAGCAAGGTCTGACAATTCTCTGTCTGTCGCGGGGCGACGTCCCCATGACTCGACTACCCGAACCGAAGTACGCCACCTGGTCCATGTTTCGTGGTCGTCTGGTCCAACGAGCGCCGAAGACTTTCTCTGCGCCCACCAAGATCGCGCCATACGGAGGTTGAGGCTACTGACTGTCCCTCCGAGAGCTGACCGCAGCGCTCGGTCTGCCGGAACTCGCGACATGCCATCTACGTCCTTCCAACCGCCGACGATCAAGCAGTCAGCGCCCTTCCTTGCGACACGAACCAGATCCTGATGAATCGCGCGCGCATACCCATCAGAGAGTACAAACAGAACCGGACTCGAACCGACCTCGTTCAACTTGGAGGCCGAGTCAAGTGAGTTGATAAGCGCCCACCAGTCCTGAGACTCCGCCGGGTTGGACACAACCGAGTCAGGCTGGCTCGACGCAAAGGTCGCTGCATAGGACGGAGTTCGATCCGCAACAGATCGCAAACCCAGTCCAGCGGATGCGACCAGCAGATCGACCTCGACGCCGCTGGCCGTTATCTCTCGTCGTAGTTCCTTGACCTGAGCCCACGCTTCGCCCTTGTAGAGGTCATCCAGTGACGATTGCGCTGGTTCGGACCTCAGTCGCCGTGACCACTCTTCGACCCGTTCGGTGACAGACCCTGCCGGTAGGTTTCGAACGCTCGTGTTTGCGCTGGGGCGAACCGACTTACGTTCAGTGCAGTTGACGACGAGTGTCAGTTTTTCCACGCCACTTCCGATCTACCGATGCAGAAACTACATGCTTTCGCGATATGCTCATGATGTAGTTAAGATAGGCCACACATCAAGATGGGACAACAAGGGAGCCACATGGCAAAGGCAGCAGTCGTACTTCTGAGCGGCGGACTCGACTCGACAACGGTACTGGCCATGGCTAAGCACCAAGGTTATGACCCCTACGCACTGTCTTTCAGTTACGGCCAGCGGCACAGCATCGAACTGGAGGCATCCGCACGTGTCGCCAAGGTATATGGCGCGGTCAGGCATGTGGTGGCGAACATCGACCTCCGCGTATTCGGCGGGTCGGCGTTGACATCTGACGAAGCCGTCCCCAAGCACGACTCCCCCGAGGAACTTCCTGACGACGAGATCCCGTCGACGTATGTGCCAGCAAGAAACACAATTTTTCTGTCCTTCGCCCTTGCTTACGCAGAAACTGTCGGGGCCAAAGACATCTTTATCGGCGTGAACGCACTGGACTACTCCGGTTACCCTGACTGCCGTCCCGAGTACATCGAGGCCTTCGAGACCATGGCCAATCTCGCCACGCGTGCCGGAGTTGAAGGTAACCTCCTCAAGATTCAAGCGCCGTTGATGAAAATGACCAAGGCTCAGATCGTCGAAGCCGGTCTGGCTCTTGGAGTCGACTACGGACTGACCTCGTCTTGCTATGACCCGGACAGTGCAGGGCGGCCCTGCGGGCACTGCGACTCTTGCCTGCTCCGACTGAGAGGGTTTGCAGATGCCGGTTCTAGCGACCCACTCGAGTACCAGGCGGTCTAGCGTGGCATACAAGGTTAAAGAAGTCTTCTACACACTCCAAGGCGAAGGCACCCACGCGGGCAGGCCAGCGGTCTTCTGTCGCTTCACCTCGTGCAATTTGTGGACGGGCCACGAGAAGGATCGCGCTAGAGCGATATGCCAATTCTGCGACACAGACTTCGTTGGAACGGATGGCCCGGGCGGCGGCAAGTTCGCCGATGCCGACGCGCTAGCCGACTCGATCGCAAGCCACTGGCCAGAGGGTGCCGGCAACCGCATGGTGGTGTGCACCGGCGGTGAACCGCTCTTGCAAATGGACACACCCCTAGTTAACGCGCTACACGACCGTGACTTCTATATTGCAGTTGAAACGAACGGTACGCAGACCCCGCCCCCAGGCATCGATTGGCTGTGCGTAAGCCCCAAGCTTGGCGCTCCCCTTGTTGTTGAGGGTGGTGAGGAGTTGAAACTCGTTTATCCACAGGTTGGTGACGATCCAAGCAGATATGAACACCTCGGTTTCACAAGCTTCAAACTTCAGCCTATGGACAGCGATCAATCTGCCGAAAACACCGCCGCCACAGTGCAATACTGCCTGGATCACCCGAAATGGCAACTCAGCTTGCAGACACACAAGTACCTAGGGATCGCCTAAATGACTACTGAAATCTACCGCGAGTTCAATTTTGAGGCGGCGCACCGTTTGCCAAATGTCCCGGAGGGGCATAAGTGCTCGCGCTTGCACGGTCACTCGTATCGATTCGAAGTCCACGTGACTGGCCCAATCGACGAAAAATTTGGTTGGGTTGTTGATTTTGGAGACATTAAGGCAGCGGTCAATCCAATTGTTGCCCTACTAGACCACTACTACCTCAACGAGGTTGAGGGCCTTGGGAACCCCACCAGCGAACTCCTGGCGGAGTGGCTTTGGATTCGGATTGAGCCGGAACTACCCCTCCTCAGCAAGATAGTCGTTCGGGAAACGTGCACTTCGGCTTGCACTTACACTGCACTACCTCGGTGAAGAACCTGATGCGCTGAACCATCCATCCGGAGACGTGCGGTCCCCACTCGCCTCTGCAAAGGATCTCTCGATCGTTGAATTAGCAATTCGGCGCGACCAACCCGTTTCTTTACTATTTTCGACTGATGATCAGTGCAGCATGCCATGAGATTGTCAAAAATTGAAGAGCCTCCCTCTGCTGCTGCAACAATCATCGTTGGTATTAGCTCAGAATTTTTTACGGTTGCCGAACATTCATGGAGTTCGCAACCACCAGCAGCTCTCGCTAGGACGCAATACCTCAACCTCGATGTCATACGTCGCTCAAGGTAGGGTATCCCCATTTGCCATAGGGGCAAAGAGCCCTTCCCGAGGTTACATCCTTGGCACAACAACTGTAGGTTGTCGAGTGAATCTTCACCACCGAGGGCGATCGGCCATCGGTGATCCACATGAGGCTTGCTTTCCGCGTCGAGAAAGCGACCGCAAACACCGCACCTGTCATTCTGTTGCCGCTCTAGAGCAACCCGTTCTTCGTCTGAGATATTTAGCGTTCGCGGTTGTCGACGCGTAGATTTAATTTGACGATCAGTGGGTTCACAGCCGAGCACTAAGTGTTGATACGCCCGGGCCTGCTGCTCCGAAAGATGATGCGCTGGAATCAACCGAATGAACGCTCGCCCCTGAACCTCCACTAACTTTTCAGTCAGAAAATCATCGAGCGAATACCCAATCTTTGCGGCACCCTCCGCTATTAAATCCAAAATCTCAGGGTTGACCATTGTCAGCCATTCCGGGCGGCCGTCATATCCAACGTAACACTTTCACGAGATAAGAATTGCGATAAGGCCAGAATGTCCTGGTTCGTGTTTTGCTTCCCAGATATTTGCTCACGCCAGTTCTTCTTCTGCGTCGCCGTACCCGCAGCAGAGGCTGTGTCCGTCCAGACAACCCGAGTCGCGAGCCTGTTAAGGCTTTGGTTAAGGCGGACTTCAACATCCGGGTCATCAAGTTCGATACCTGAGGTTAGGTACAAGGTCAGTTTGTCGATCAGGACCTGGGTAACTGCACGCAGTCCTGCACCGTGCATAAGTTTGGAATCGGCCGGCCTAAGCCCCCAGGAATCCGACCACACATCTCGCACGACATTAAAAGCGTCCCCTACGATATTCGCCAGTTTGACTGCAGTGTCAGTGAGGTCATTAGGTAGCTCCTTACGAAAAGACGTGACAATCCCGAACAAACTGTTATAAACAACGACGGCACCACTCCCCCGAGACCCGGGGTAGCGAACGATACCGTGAAACGGCGAGTCCGTGTCGTCCAAGGACAAAATGCGCACCGCCTCGGCCGTAATTTGCTCATTCTTAAGATAACCAGGAGCAGATTCCATCGAAGCCAGCAGCGCTTTCGAAAAGTCCGTCGAAATCTTAATCGAGTCGTTGGCGACTTGAAATACGCGCTTCGCTTCCTCTTCGGATGCCGAGACAGCACTGACGCCAATATCGATGAATGGGACTCTCTCGACACTGATCAGACTGAGCGCGGCTGTGCGTTGCTGTCCATCGACAAGAAGAATTGACTTCTCCTCATCAAAAGCAGCTTTTCGCCACGGGAATGAGATTTCCACGATCCGCGAACGCTGAACAACCGCATCGCGTTCATTTAGCACTGGTTGGAACTCTTCAACCGGTCGAATAACTACAAATGACTGCGGCAAGTCATCAGGTACCGACTGGCCAACATCGAGAATCTGAGTTGTACCTTCGAGTAGGACAAGCAGGACGGGATTCGGCACCTGAGTGCCGGCAGATATTCCATCTCGGATTCTAAGAACATGACTTTTTATTTCGTCGCGCTGATTTCCAGTTCCAGCTAAAGAATCAAGTCGATCGATACGAGCTAAGCCTCGGACTAACCGGCCCTCCATCGAGAATTGGTAACGACTATCACCGGACTCAGTCTGCGATTCGATCGCTGTAAGCCGCAATGTTTGACTGGAATTCACTGCCCGACGAAAAAGCTCCGTGCCTACAGGATCGAACGGCCGCTGGGTCCTTACCGAAGTTTCGAGATACTTATCTTCAACCAGCGATTTCAACGCATCCCTGATTGCCGCCTTGCGCGCACCGTCCCCCCACAAAGATGCCACATCCTCGGCTGAGAGAAGGGGATCATCCAGCACATCGAAAATAGACCTGCAGAAGTCGGTCGGCGTGACAGACGTGTCTTCGCGAAGTGCGGCAGCCAAACCGCGTTCCTCGTCCGTCAACGTTGCCAACAGATATTCGCGCACTATAGGTCTCCTGGTCGTATGGATCGATTACATCGATTGTTACACGTATATCGCACAATTTTCTTCAAGGCATGCTTCTTGAGAGTACCTAAGCACCTTCCTTCGACGCGTCACAACTCCAACCAGGCTGGGCTGGACTGACCACAATGACCCCGATGACGCCACTTGACCCAGTTTCGCAGGACTTTCGCAGCCTCCCTCCCCAGCAACTTCACCCCCACTTTCAACAGTGCCCAGACGCAATACGAGTGCTGAGGACTCTGTCGGTGCCCGATGCTTCGATGGCGGTATGTCACGACTCGACGAGGGGTTCCCGCCGCCCACGGCCTGTGTGCAGTGGTGTCAGCACCGCAGCTACGACCTACACGTCCTCGACGACGGTGTGGAGGTGGACCTGGATTGGTGGAACGGCCACCTCGACAGGGCAGGCCACGATCTCCGACTGCGCGGTCGCAACCTCGACGGCGAAATCGTCGAGTACGGCGGTGCCACGGTGCAGCGCAACGATCTTCGGATCGGCACCGATCTGGCTGTAGGCGAACACGATTCGCTCGGACTGCTGTTTCTCTGCGCAGCGTGGCAAGGCAGCCACCGGCACCGCCGAGCAATGCGACGGTTCCCGGACGTCATGAATCCGCACCTCAGCCGTCCCGACGAGAACCCGTCGCGAAGACTCTTGCGGTGCTCGACAGCTGCGTCAGAAACCGCGCAGTGCCCGACCACCCGAACTCGACCTGGTCCGGCTGGCCCGACGCACCGGGCGTCGGGATGTCCCTGATGGCCACGTTCCTGTGGGCGGTCAAGGCGTCGGTCTACGGCGGCCCGGCGCAGCTGATCGACCAATACGGAGTCTCGACACTCATCCACGAAGGATGGCTCGAAGACCCGTCCGTCACCGGCTTCACCCGTCGCCGATACGACCGCTACGTCAAACTCATCACCGCATGGGCCACCGACATCGGCACCAGCCCCGAGCTCGTCGAAATGTGGCTCGTGCAGCGCTGGAGCGCCCGACTCAACGAAGCACGACACGGTCGCTACACCGCACCCACGTTGTTCTGAACGGTCGAGTACCCACGCACCTCAGACCGACGTCCGCCCGCTCGCGACGACGTCCCCGCCGGCGAGCGGCCATGATGTAGCGATGAGCATGCAGTTGCACGGGCGACTCGGTCAGGTGCATCCCACATGGTTCACCACGGCATTCTGGGTGATCCTCGTGGTTTCCACGTATTGGTTGGTCTTCAACTCGGATTGGCAATGGTGGCTTCTGCTCGCCGCATTCGGCGGAGCGGCCAACTACTGCTGGTGGCGGGTGCGACGGCCGCAAAAGCTGCGCACACTGTGGGCACTGGCCTGTGGCCTGATCGCTACTGCCGCCCTGCTTTCCGCCGGGTGGGCCCTGCTGACTCCTTTCTCGGTGTCCACCGAAAGCGTAGGAAACAACCGAGTCGTGTGCGGCTCGATCGTCAACAGGATCCAGGGCGACGACCTCCGCGAAACCGACGGCACGTCGGGAGAACTCATCGTGCGGGATCGACCGATCCCACAGAGCGAGTTCGTACGCGTATGTGCCAACAATGCGGACTACCGCACGAGCGACGTAGTGGGGGCCACCGTCATCGGGCTGTTGTTCGCCGTTCGCGCGACCGGCCACCTCGTTCGGCGAGCTGACAGCGCGACGCACGAGGCGGCACAGTCGTTCAGGTCGTGAACCGTTCACGGCGTCCTCGGCAGCCTCACTTTCCTCACCCGACTGGCATCAACAATCGGTACAACATCTCGCGCGAAAGCAGTCCGTACGGAGAGGGTTTCGACAACACGACACCGGCGGACGTGGCTGCGGGTGTTACCACGTAATCCCCACCGATGCTCTGTCGGCGCTGACCGGCATCGGATGGAGATCAGAAGCGGGGTTGTCAGGACACTCGACCATCTTCTATGGTTATCCGTAATTACGGAATAACGGTAGGAGAACTCGATGCGACGCTCGATCTGGATCTCGACGACCTGCGCGGCCGTGCTGTTGGTGAGCGGATGCGCCACCGCCGCCGACTCGAATGCCGCCACTCCAACGCCGGAAAACTGCACCCCCGTCACCTCGACGGACCTCACCACCGAGGACGGGTGGATCGGACTGATCGATCAAGCACCCGACACCGTCAGCCTCGTCATCGACGACGGCCGCGGCAGAACCGTCGAACATCGTGCCGACGAGGAACAGGTGCTCGCATCGGCGATCAAGGTGGTGCATCTCGCCGCCTACGCCCAGGCGGTCGCGGACGGCACCCTCGACCCGAACGAGCAAGTGCCGCTCATCGATTGGGAACGCTGGTACGTACCCGGTACCGATGCCGGCGCACACCCGGCCGCGTTGGACAGGCTGGGCATCGCGAACGACGGCATCGCGGCCACAGATCCCGGGGCCACGGTACGCATCGACGACATGGTCACGGCCATGATCCAGGAGAGCGACAATTCGGTTCCCGACTATCTCCGGTATCGACTCGGCGACCAAGCGATCGTCGACGCCGCCGCGACCGGAGGGTGGGAGAACTTCCAGGTACCGAGTCTGGTGACCGACATTCTGTCGCTGTACGACCCGGCCGTCGCCGACGGTGACCGATGGGAGACCGCGCAGAGGTGGGCGTTCGACCCACAGTTCCGGGCCCAGGTCAGCGCCGCCATCCAACCCTCGACCTACGAGGAACAGGCCAACCGAGTGCAGAGCACCTTCCGCGGCGGCTCGGCAGAACAACTCAACGGGATGTATCGCGCCTTCACCGACGGCACCTTCGGCGATGCGTCCGACACCATTGTGCGCCAATTGGAATGGCAACCCGCGGGCGACAGCGTTCTCGGCATCGGCTTCAAAGGCGGCAGCCTCGCGGGCGTTCTGACCCAGGGATTCGAGCTGCGCCGCGACGACGGAACGGTAGCGACGGCAGTGTGGCTGATCGATGGCCTCCCCGCGGACAGATTCGATCAGGCCACGACTCAATTCGGCGTACAGCAGCAACTCATCGTCGAGGCGATGCTCTCGCCCGAGGTTCTCGACCGGATAGCCTGCGTGGTGTGAGCGCAGAGTTCGAGTCGAGACTGGCAGGGCTGGAGGCGCGCGTCGCCGAGCTGGAACGACGCGACGCTCCCCAGCAGCTCGAGGCCGCCCCGTCGACGGGCGGCATGATCGCCTACCAAGGCGACGTCCATCTGCACGGCACAGTCCGCTGGGACATCGGCTACTCCCCCGACGCCATCGTGGAACTACCGGTCCCCTCCGCATCCGAAGTGCTTGCTGCTCTGGGGCATCCGGTGCGACTGCAGATCGTGCGGACACTGCTACGAGGCCCCGCGAACGCGGCAGATCTACACGCAGCGGTCGGAGTCGGCTCCTCCGGCCAGATCTATCACCATCTCAAGACGCTGAGTTCGGCAAATATCGTCGAACAGCACGGCCGCGGAGAGTATCGAATCGCCGCCAAACGAGTTGTGCCGCTACTTGTCTCGATGCTCGCCGCCGCGGATATCGCTGGCGATCTGGGTACGTGACCCCGTCACGCAACCGTCGGGTCACGGCACGAACAACACACCCAACCCGGGGATCAGAGCGTTCGATGCCGGCGGGGCTTGCCACTGCTCCCGATTGTGAGTGACCGTCACGACCACCGGGCCCGCCCCGGTCTGCGCGGTCACTTCGAGAGGCAGATTGACCGGATATCTCGGCTCCGCGTTGATCGGTAGCGATGGGTTCTCGAGGGCTTCCCAGTGCCGTAGATCGACTGCTCCGACGGCTCCGGTGTCGAGATTGCGCCAGTTCACCGTCAGGAAGCGGTAATTGAACTGGTAGTAGTACGGCCTGATGGCGGCGGCTGCGAAGCGCACCTCACCCGGCTTCTCACCTACTGTCGCCTTGATCGGAATCGTCTGAACGAGTCCGCCCGGGACACCGGCCGGACCGAACTCCGGCCCGGTGACGACAGGAACCAGAAGCTCGGACGTCGTGGGTGCCGCCGTTGCCGTACCAGCGCCGACACCCAGAACCAGTGGCACGGAGAGCGCCAGCGCAACTACTCCGCGTCGTAAAGATGTTCGCATTGTGTGCCTTTCGATACGCGTTCGGATCAGGGGACGTAGATCAGACCCTTGCCCGGGATCAGGGTGTCGGCGTATGGCTCGCCGTAGTGGTAGTCGCGGTAGTGCGTCACGGTGATCTCGACCCAGCCACTTCCGGTGGGCAGAGCTACTTCGCGCGGGTACTGCTCACTGTGTAGCGGCGGCAGGTCGTTGGGCGGGCCCGGGTTGGGGTTGTCCTGCCAATGCCGCAGTCCCGCGCTTCCACGGAAGCCGATGTCCCAGTTTCGCCAGTTCACACCGAGACTTCGGTACGGATACTGGTCTGCATACGGCGCGATATTCGCCGCGGACAACAGCAGAACACCCGGCTCGGTACCGACCGTGGCCTTCATCGGAATGGTCTGAAACAGCCCACCGGGCACTGCGCCCGGTGCGATCTGAAAACCGGTGACCACCGGAATCTGGAGCAACGTGGTCTGCGGCGCTGCCACGGCCGTTCCCGCGCCGAGACCCAGAATCAGGGGAATCGTCAGTGCGATCGATACGACCGCTCGCCGCAATGACTTTCGCATTCAGCACACCTTTCGCTCATGTCGCACAACGAAATACCGGATCGTTCGTGACATCGAATAAAGAACCCCAGGTTGAACCTGAAACATCAAGTGGTTGTTGAGTCTTTACCCGACCCACCCTCGCAGCCAGAGCGACAAATGGACCGCTCGTATACCGATTCGTGACGGGGTCGTGACACGAACGACGTTAACAGACCACTTGGCCCGTTCGATTCAATGATCAGAGGTGATGCACTCCGCAGCCACCGGTGAGGACTATCGAATGAGGCAAGTCCGCACAATCGTGGCCACCTCCGCAATGATTGCGGCGACTGCATTCGCAGTCACCGCCTGCGGCTCCGAGGAGCAGCTGAGCGCCGAAGCAGCGCCGGTCACCAGCTCGGCTGCTCCGTCGGCAAACGGGTACTCCGACTCCGACGGTGGAAGCGGCGCAGGCGGAATCGCACAGGCTCCAGACGTAGTCACCCCAGCACAAGCAACACCCACCGCCGCGGGCACACCAGCTGTACCGCCCGCCCCGAACCGCGACGACGTCAACGTCGATGCACGCGACTTCGAGCAGGCCGGAGGGCAGTACTTTTTCCAGTCCCCCAGCGGGAACGTGTTCTGCGGATTCAACTCCTCCAACGCACCGGGGACCATCGTGGGCTGCCAGGTCCGCTACTCGGTGCCGGGCAACACCGGCCGCGAGTGCCTCAACACCGAGAACAACACCTACGGGGTGAAGATCAACCAAGACGGCACCGTCGATCAGATCTGCACCAATCAGGGCATCTTCGTCGGCGGACCTGAACGCCCTCGAGTCTTGGAATACGGCCAGGTCATCGGAGTGACCGGCACATTCTGTCGCTCCACCGAGGCCGGCATCACCTGCTACGACGGCGACCGAGGCTTCATGATCTCCCGCGACGTCAATATCGCATTCTGATGAGGAAGTTCTGGAAACTCACGCTGACCGCAGTGCTCACCACTGCGGCACTGACGGCATGTGGCAGTCAGGAAGCACCCGCTGCTGATCCGGCCCCATCCACCAGTGTGGCCGTGGAGATGCCCGCGCCTCCGCAGGTGACCATTGCTGCGCCGACCGACTCCACCGATGGCGACGCGGAAGGTGTGACAGAAGCACCACAGGCGACCGAATCGAACCCGACCGTCGCCGATACCGCGAACAACACCGCACCCATCACCCCCGTCGACCCTGCCCGATACAGCGCGTACGGCAATCAGGTGGGCTGGAAATCGCCGTCGGGCAACATCTATTGCAAGATCGGCGACAGTGAATTTTCGTCCGGTTGCCAAGCAGCGGATGCGCCGATACCCGATGGCGCGAACTGCGTCACCCCGTCGTTCACCATCGACCAACTCGGTAAGGGCTTCTACATGACCCCGGGGAAGGTGACGCCGACCTGCTTCAACCAAGGCGAGTTCGGGGTCGAGAACGCACAACCGTTGGAATACAACACATCCATCACCTTCAATGGGTTCACGTGTTTCTCCCGCGTCGAAGCGATGATCTGCGACGCGGGCGGCGGACACGGATTCGTGCTCTCGATGCAGCAGGCGACATCCAACTGATCAGCGAGCCTCATCCAGACGGGGCTCCACGACGAGGTCGCGGCCCGCCGCGTCCCAGTAGTCGATCTACCCGACCGCGGTGCCCTCGAGTTCGACCAGCAAACTGGGGATCGCGAGTCGGGTGACCCCGAGCAGGGTGCTGGTCGGCTTGACGCCCGCCGAACCCAGTCGCGCTGCCAAGTCGCCGTAGTGCGGCAGCAACGCGTCGACATCGGTGGTGTAGACGTTGAGCCGAACGAGGTTCGCCAGTGACATATTCGCTTCGGCGAGAACGGCTTCCAGGTTGTCGAGGCACAGGGACAACTGTGCGCCCATGTCGTCGGGGTGCTGAGGCGAACCGTCATCGCTCGTCGCTGTCTGGCCGGAGAGATAGAGAGTCCGAACCTGCCCCGAGACGACCTCCCCCTGGTTGAATCCCATGTCCACCGACCATCGCACCGGGTTGACTGCCGTTCGTTCCATCGCCGCGCGCTCCATTCGATCGTTCGGGTGAGTGTGCACCGCCGAGCCTTGCATGGAATCCGGACATCGTCGGCGTTATAGGCCCATACGGTCTCGGGTACCAATGGCGTTCAGTCGACATCCACCCGATCAGCGAGCCTCGTCCAGTCGAGGCTCCATGACGAAGTCGTCGAGATCAGCCCGCCGAGTCATCTCCCAGTAGTCGACGATGCGCCACGGCAACGTCGAGACCACGCGTCCGGCGTCGTTGCGGTACCAGTTGTCCATGCCGCCGTGCGACCAGATCATCTTCGCGTGCGCCTCGTCGTGCTTTCGGACGTACTCCTCCTCCACGTCGGCCTTGCACTCGATGGCTCCGATTCGCCTGTCCACCATGTCGATCAGCACATCTACGATGTAGCGCACCTGACATTCGGCGATGGTGATGTAGCTGCCCCCATGCCCCAGCACCGTGCCGGGTCCGCAGGTGATGAAGAAGTTCGGGAAGTCGGGAACAGTAATGCCGAGATACGCGTGCGCATCCTCCGGGCCCCAGATATCGCGTATGGACTCACCCGATCGTCCGCGCACATCGATCGGCGTCAACAGCTTATGCGTCTCGAAGCCCGTCGCGAGGATCACCACATCGACCTCGGTCGCCATACCATTCTGCGCGACAACCGAGTTGGCGGTGATGGACGAGACTGCGTCGGCGATGAGGGTGACGTTGTCGCGCTTGAGCGCTGCGTACCAGCCGTTGTCGAGAAGCATTCGCTTGCCGAAGGGCGGGTAATCGGGAAGCGATTTCTCGATGAGGTCGGGTCGGCCGTCGAGCTCGGCTTCGATGTAGCGAGTGAAGACCCGTCGATGGGCGTCGTTCATCGGGTTGATCGAGCGCTTCGGATGCTCCCATTCGGGGTCGACCTGCAGCGAGCTGTGCACCCGATCGTTGAAGTTCCAGGCGAGCCGGGTCCGGTACCAAAGGCGATACAGCGGAACGACATCCATCAGGTAGTTGGCGTCGTCGCCCATCTCGGTGAAGTACACGTCACTCGACGACACCCATTGCGGCGAACGCTGAAAGACCGTCGCATGCCCCACCGTCGACGCGATGGCCGGCAGCACCTGCATGGCACTGGCCCCGGTTCCGACGATGGCGACGCGCTTGCCGGTCAGATCCAGATCGGCCGGCCAGTTCGCCGTGTGGAAGATCGGCCCGTCGAACGACTCGAGCCCGGGAATGTGAGGCACCTTCGGCCGATTGAGCTGACCGGTCGCGGTGATCACCACGTCGGCGGTCAGGGTTTCGCCATCGACGGTACGGACGGTCCAGCCCTGCCGCTGCACGTCGTACTCGGCGGTCGCCACCTCGGTGTCGAAGCGAATACGTTGGCGCAGATCGTGTTCGGACGCGACATCGCTGAGGTACTGCCACACCTCGTCGCGCTTGCCGAAGTGGGTGCTCCACGCCCGCGGCGCGAAGGAGTAGGAGTACAGGTGACTGGGGGTGTCGACGCCGGCACCGGGGTAGGTGTTCTCGAACCAGCCGCCGCCCACGTCGGAGTTCTTCTCCAGCACAACGTGGTTGATGCCTGCCTCATGCAGCTTGATGGCGGCGAGCATTCCGGAGACGCCGGCACCGATCACGATGACCGACAGATCGTTCGGCGCAGCCACTGGAGTGTCCGCGGCGGTGAAGCCCATGTCCTCGGCGACCATGACGCCGAACTCGGGCGGAACCTGCTCACCGACGGCCACGCTGATCATCTCGACGAGGTGCTCCGAGTCGGGTGAGGGCACCGCCATGGGCGTGCCTTCGTGGAATGCGCAGATCGCGTCGAGTGCTGCGGAGCGGATGCGGTCGGCAACTGCGTCGTCGAATCCTCCCGTGTCATTGTTGTCCATCCCCCGACTGCGCGTGGGGCGATATGGATCGGCGAGCCACATGGGGTCGCCGGTCAACTGATAGAGCACCGCCATCAGCGTGGGCAGGTTGGCCGCGGTGAGAGCCCGCGAGAGTCGATCCCGATCGACTCCACCCACGGTCTCCGCTGCCGTTGCTGCGTCTGTGGACACCGGTACCTCCTGTTGCGCGCTGCTCCATCCGACTCCGACAGCTCAACTAACCACGGTTAGGCAATACGGCGCAAGGGATTGGTGGTCTCGAAATTCGCAGCACTTGAACCCTTGACAATGTGGCCCGCGCCACACGATGCTTCATGGCACTACCTAACAGCGGACAGGCGAAGGGAAACACCCATGGAACTCACCGAGGCGATGCGCACCACCGGCACCTGCAGGCGGTACCTCAGCGATCCTGTTCCCGACGAGGTATTCAAGGCCGCGTTCGACGTCGCCCGCTTCGGCCCGCAGGGCGGGAACCGTCAGCCCGTGCGGTGGATAGTCGTACGCGACGCCGCCCGCAAGCAGGCCCTCGCCGATCTCTACCTCCCGATGTGGGACGCCTACTTCGCCGGCATCACCGGCGGAACCGTCGCCGTCGGCGCATTGCCCAAGACCGTGCAGGACGCCGACTACTTCGCCCGCCACCTCGCCGAGGTGCCCGCCATCGTGGTGGTCTGCGCCGCGTTGGACGGACTGCACCCCACCGACCACGAACTCGGCCGACTCTCCGTCGTCGGCGGCGCGTCCATCTACCCGACGGTCCAGAACCTGTGCCTGAGCCTGCGCGATCAGGGCGTCGCCACCGCGGTGACGACATTGCTGTGCCACGAGGAGCCCGCCATTCGCGAACTGCTCGGCATCCCGGACGACTACATCACCGCCGCGCACATCGCCGTCGGGTATCCGGAGAAGTCGTTCCCGCGCAAACTCACCCGTGATCCGGTGGAGCAGATCGTTGCGGCAGAGACGTTCTCGCAGCCGATGTTCGACACCGCTGCTCTCTCGCCTGCACTGTAAAACCACAGCATCTGAAGGAGTCCGCCGTGCCCGGTACCGCCATCCACCACCGCTCCCCCATCGGCCGCGCCACCATCGGCGATCAGCTTCGTCGCCATGCGCGCACGCAGCCGAACAAGGTTGCGTTCATCAGCTACGCGGCGGACGGCACCCGCGAGGTCACCACGTACGGCGAACTCGACTCGCGGGCAAACCAGTTCGCCAACCTGCTGGTCGATCTCGGAGTGCGCTCGGGTGACCGCGTCGCATCGATGGCTCGTAACAGCGTCGACGTGGTGGTGGCGTACTACGGAACCCTCAAAGCGGGTGCGGCCTTCACCGGCATCAACGTGATGTATCGCGCCGCCGAGGTGAAGCACCAACTCGAACACGCGGAACCGACTGTGGTGGTGGCCGATCCGACCTACACCGAGATCATCTCCTCGGTGAAGCCGGACACCACCACTCTGGTGACATTCGGGTCCGAGTACGCCGCACTGACGGCGAACACCCCGTCCACCGAGCCCGACGTCGACATGGACGAGAACGACGTTGCGATGGTCATCTACACCTCCGGAACCGAAGCGGCGCCCAAGGGCGTGATGATTCCGCACCGCAACTTCCTGATCTCCACCGCGCCCGCGTGGAGTTGGGGCCTGCGCACCGGTCCGGAGGACACCTGGCTGTTCGTCATGCCCTTCCACACCATCGCCGGACTCGGCTCGATGACCACGCTCACGTTGATGGGTGCCACCCTCGTCCTGCCCGCGACAGTCGATCCGGCTCAGTCACTGCGCATCATCGCCGCCGAGAAGATCTCCGTCATCGCGCAAACTCCGACGTTCTACCTGGCCCTGGCCCGTGATGAGCAGTTCGGCCCCGAGACCGTCAGCCAGGTCCGGCGCTGCCTCACCTACGGTGGCCAGGTGTCACCGCACACGATCAGCGCCTGGGCCGCCGCGGCACCCGAGGCCATCTGGGGCACCTACTGGGGACAGTCGGAACTCTCCCAGCTCGGCTCGGTCGGCTGGTTCTCGACCCTCGACGACATTCCCGACGGCGACGCGTCGTGGATCGGCAAGCCCGTCACCCACCTGGAGATCAAGGTGGTCGACCCCGCGGGCAACGAGAGCGAGATCGGTGAATTGCTCTGTCGCACTCCGTCGGTGATGCTCGGTTACTTCAAGGACCCCGAGCGCACGGCCGAGGTCTTCCGGGACGGCTGGGTACATACCGGCGACATGGTGCGCATCGACGCCGACGGCAACCTGTTCTTCTACGATCGGATGAAGGACATGATCAAGTCGGGAGGGATGAACGTGTCGTCGCAGGAAGTGGAACGCACCATCCACACTCACCCGGACGTACTGCGTGCCGCCGTCGTCGGAGTGCCCGACCCGTACTGGTCCGAGGCCGTCACGGCCTTCGTCATCGCGCGCGACGGGGTGACCGCCGACCCAGCCGCGATCATCGAGTTCTGCCGCACCGAGTTGGCGTCGTACAAGGCTCCGAAGTCGGTGCACATCGTGGCCGAACTACCCGTCGACCCGCAGGGCAAGATCCTCAAGCGTGAACTGCGACTGCTGGCGGCGGTCGAGGAGACGGTATGACGCAGCCATCCGAGGTCACCGCTCTCCCCCGACAGCAACGTACTCGCCAACGGCGAGACGACATCGTGGCCAACGCCGCCAATATCTTTGCGCGTGAGGGCTACTCGAACGTGGGGATGCGCGATATCGCCGACGCCGTCGGTATCAAGGGTGCCAGTCTGTACCACCACTTCCCGTCCAAGGAAGACATACTGTTCGCTATCTGTCTGACGGTCACGCAGGAGCCGGCCGAGGAGAACCTGCCGCTGCTCGACGCGGCCGGAACGCCTACCGACCGCCTGTCGTCTCTGGTGCGTGCGCACCTGGTGCACCTGAACCGGCGACGGGTGGAATACATCGTCGGCCTGCACGAGCTCGCCTCGCTCACACCGGAGCACCGCACTGTTATCGAGGATTACCGTCGCCAGTACCAACGACGCGTCCGCGATGTCATCACCGCCGGAATGCGCAGTGGTGAATTCACCGTCCCGGATGCGCGGCTGGCGTCGTTCGCCCTGACCGACATGCTCAACGGCATCAGCAACTGGTTCCACGACGGCGGCGAACTCAGCATCGAGGACGTCGCCGACAACTACGTCGAATTGGCCGTTCACCGCGTTCTGGGGGCATCCCATGGCAATTGACGGTCACTGCGAGCCCGAATTCGCGGCGGTGCGTGACGCGCTTGCCACCAACGTCGAGAGCGGAGCGGAACTCGGCGCGTCTGTGGTGGTCGACATCGACGGCCACACTGCCGTCGACCTCTGGGGCGGGTATCGCAACACCGAGCGCACACTGCCGTGGGAGTCGGACACGATCACCAACGTGTGGTCGACGACGAAGATGGTGACGTGCCTGGCGGCGTTGATGCTGATCGACCGCGGCGTGCTCGATCCCGATGCACCGGTCGCGACGTACTGGCCCGAGTTCGCTGTCGCCGGCAAGGAGAACATCGCGGTTCGGCACCTGTTGTCGCACACCTCCGGGGTCTCCGGCTGGGATCGACCGTTCAGCGAAGAGGACCTCTACGACTGGGAACTCTCGACCTCGCGTCTGGCAGCGCAGGCTCCGTGGTGGGATTCGCGCACCACATCGGGGTATCACGCGGCCAGTCAGGGCCACCTAATCGGTGAACTCCTCCGCCGCGTCACCGGAAAGCCGTTGCGGCAGTTCGTCGCCGACGAGATCGCCGGTCCCCTCGGAGCCGACTTCCAGATCGGTGCCGCCGAGGCCGACTGGGATCGAATCGCCGACGTCGTTCCGCCGCCCCCGCCGACCGACGATGCCGTGCCCGATCCGACGATGGTGCGTCGCAGGACGTTTCTCGGACCGTTGGTGCAGGCCTCGTCCGCGAACACCCCGGCGTGGCGTGCCGCGGACATGGGCGCACTGAACGGGCACGGAAACGCGCGATCGGTCGCGAGAATCCTCTCGGTCATCTCCCGAGGCGGAACCGTCGACGGCGTACGTCTGCTGAGCCCGGAGACGATCGACTCGATCTTCGAGGAGCAATCCAACGGAGTCGATCTGGCCCTAGGCATTCCGTTGCGCTTCGGCCTGGGTTTCGCTCTGCCACAGCACGAATCGATTCCCTACATCCCGGACGGCAAGATCTGCTTCTGGGGCGGCTGGGGCGGATCATTGACCGTTCTGCACCCGGAGTCGAAGCTGACCATCTCCTACGTCATGAACCGAATGGGGCCCGGAATCATCGGCTCCGACCGAGCGGAGCAGTACGTGCGCGCGGTGTATAACGCCCTCGCCTGACTGCACTCAACGGGTCCAGGGTGTGTCTGCTGAAGGTGAGACGGCATCGCGTCCACCACCGCTCTTCTCAATCGATGTCGAGGATGATTTTCCCGTAGGCGGTGCGCGCAGCCAGCTCCTCGTGCGCTTCCCCGGCGCGATCCAGGGCATAACGCGAGTTGATACGCGGGCGCAGCACCCCCTTGCCGACGAGATCGAGCACAGTACGCATCTCGTCACGCGTCTGGGTATGCGACGAGATGTAGGAGATCTGGCGGCGGAAGAACTCGACGATGTCGAACTCGACGACCTCCCCCGCGTGCGCACCGATCGACACCAGACGCCCATACGGACGCAGCATGAACATCGACTCGGTGAAGGCTGTCCCACCTACCCCGTCGAAGACCAGCTCGACCCCTCGGCCTCCGGTGATCTCGTCGACGGCGGTGCGCACATTGGTTGTCGTGTAATTGATGACGTGATCGGCACCGTCAGCGGTCGCCTGAGCCAACTTGTCGTCTCGGCTGGCCGTACCGATCACGGTCGCGCCGGCAGCCTTGCAGATCTGAAGTGCAGCCGATGCAACGCCACCCCCGATCGAATGGATCAGCACGGTCTCTCCCAGCTTCACCTCGGCGCGGATCATGAGCGCGTGCCAGGCGGTGCCGAATGCACTGAGTGAGGCCGCCGCCTCACCGAAGTCGACGGTATCGGGAAGTGTCAGGCAATGGTCGGCGGGTGTCAGGATCTTCTGCGCGTACGTGCCCGGTATGTGCTCGCCGAGCAGTTTGCGGTTGACGCAGATGTTCTCCATGCCCCGTTGACACCACTCGCAGTGGCCGCAGGTGCGGATGTAGGAGACGGCTACGCGCTCGCCGATCCGAGCGGGGTCCACACCGTCGCCGACCAGGGAGATAACGCCGGCACCCTCCAGGCCCAAGGTGTGCGGCATCGCGAAGTCGAAGCGCGAGACGCCCTCGCGCACATCGATGTCGACGTGGTTGAGCGCGGTCGCCTTCAGATCGACCACCACTTCACCGAATCCCGGAATCGGATCCGGAAGCTCCTCGATCTTCAGGACTTCGGGGCCGCCGTACTCGCGGAATACCAGTGCTTTCATGCCATCTCGTCTCTCCTAGTGCGCGTGTTCAGAGTACGGGAGGGCCACCGGCGTAAACGAGGCAGCGGTGGTGGTCGGTCTCCGAAGTCGCACTGTCGATTCAGCCGGCGATGTCGAACCAGCGATGGCGCGCGAAACTATCTGGCGGGAACCGTGATTCCTCGCGCGTCGAGGATAGGTCGAACGCCTTCGGCGAAGTGGTACGCCTCCTCGAGATGCGGGTAGCCCGAGAGGATGAACTCATCGAACCCGGCATCGTGGTACTCCCCGATCAGGTTCGCGACCTCCTCGTGCGAACCCACCAGAGCAGTCCCCGCACCGCCACGAACCAGTCCGACACCGGCCCACAGGTTCGGGTAGATCTCGAGGGAATCCTTGTTGCCACCGTGCAACGCGGCCATTCGACGCTGCCCTTCGGACTGCGAGGACGAGTGCAGCGCATGCGTCTGAGACACCTGCTCCTCGGGAAGCTCGTCGAGGAGCTTCTGCGCGACGGCCCAGGCCTCTTCGGACGTGTCGCGGCTGATGGTGTGCAGGCGAATGCCGTAGGTGAGCTTGCGGCCCTCGGCGTCCGCGAGCGCCTGCACTTTCTCGATCTTGGCGCGAGCGTCGGCCGGCGGCTCGCCCCACGTCAGGTACGTCTGAACCCGCTTGGCCGCGACGGCCAGAGCCGGCTCGGAGGAGCCGCCGAACCAGAACTCCGGCAACGGGTCCGGTGCTTCGGACACTCGTGCATCGGCGACCTTGAAGAACTCACCCTCGTGGTCCACCGACGTCTCGGTCCAGATGCGTTGCACGAGTTCGAGGAATTCGTCGGTGCGGGCGTAGCGCCGGTCGTGATCGATCCAATCCCCGAAACGACGCTGTTCGATGTCGTCGCCCCCGGTGACGATGTTGAACAACACTCGACCCTCCGAGAACCGCTGCAACGTCGCCGCCTGCTGCGCCGCCAACGTGGGCGGCGTGAGGCCAGGACGAAACGCGACAAGGAACTTCAACCGTCGGGTGCTCTGCAGCAAAGCAGCAGTGGTCAACCACGCGTCCTCGCACCATGTTCCGGTCGGAGTCAGCACCCCCTCGTAGCCGAGGCGGTCCGCGGCCTGAGCCACCTCGGTGAGGTACCGCAACGACGGGCGACGAAACCCGGCCGGTTCGCGGAGGTTGCCGGATGCGTGGGACGCGCCGACGATGGAGCGGCCGTCGCCTGCGGTGGGAAGGAACCAGAAGATGCGTGCGGTCACGAGTGAAACTCCTACGACGTGGTGGGTGATCAGTTGGTCGAGGCGGTCGCGTCGGCGACAGCGTCGTTGTAGCGCGTGTCGACGAAGTCCGCGAACGTGTTGCCGCCGGGGATACTTCCGCTCTGGACGAACGCATCGAAGAGCGCCTGCTCGGACTCGATCACAGTGTTGTCCAACGCAATTGCGGGTCGCTGGCTTCGTCCCTGCGCCAATTCACCCGCAGCCGGGTCGATGCCGACGGCCGCGGAGTACGCCGCCGCCCACTCGGCCGGATTGGCGTCCGCCCATGCGGACGCCTTGGCAAGACGAGCCACGAAGTCCTGCAACGCCGTGTTCTTCGCGGGATCGTCCAGTGCCTTCTGCGAGGCGATACCGAAGCCGTAACCGTTGGCCACACCCTCGGCGGTAGTCAGCGTCTTCGAGCCGTTCTGCACCTGCGCAATCGCGGTGAACGGATCCCAGATCGCCCAAGCATCGACCTCACCCGAGGTGAATGCCGTCAGCGCATCGGCAGGCTGAAGGAAGACCAACTGCACGTCGTCGGTGGTCAAGCCTGCCTTCTGCAACTGCAGCAGGACATGACCGTGCGCGGAACTTCCCTTGCCCACTGCGATCTTCTTGCCCCGCAGGTCTGCGAATGACGCGAGAGTCGAATCGGCAGGCACGAGAATCTGATCGCCACTCGCATCGTTGGTGTAGGCGGAGACGACTTTGATGCGCGCGTTGGCTGCGACGCCGAACACCGGCGGTGTGTTGCCCGTGACCGCGAAGTCGATCTGGCCTGCGGTTGCGGCCTCCACCTGAGGCGGGCCGGAGGTGAAAGTGGAGAACGCGACATCGTAGGGAGCCGAGTCGAGCTCACCCGACGCACGAAGCAGGGCTTCGGTGCCACCCTTCTGGTCGCCGACGTCAAGAGTGACTGTGGCGAGCTGGTCGTTGGAAACGAGCTCGGGGGCTGCGGTGGCCGTAGTATCGCTGCCACGGGAGACGCAACCGGTGAGCCCGGCGACCGTCAAGGTCAGGGCAGCGAGAATCCCGACTGTCCGCAGCGATCGAGAACGAGCGTGTGACGACATGCGTGAAAGATCCTTCTTATCAGTGAAATTGATGGCGTCAGTGGACGCCGAGGGCACCGAGCAAGTGAGTGCGAATGCGAGAGAATCCGGCTGTTCCCCGGTCTCGGGGACGAGGCAAGTCGACGGGGACGGTCTCGGCCACGGCACCCCCGTCGAGCACCACCACTCTGTCCCCCAACGCGATGGCCTCGTCCACGTCATGGGTGACCAGCAAGATGCCGAAGCCGTGCCGTCCCCACAGATCGAGCAGGAGCGACTGCATGGTCAGTCGAGTGAGTGCGTCGAGCGCGCCGAACGGTTCGTCCAAGAGCAGCAGTTCGGGCTCCCCCACCAACGCCCGCGCCAGCGCAGCGCGCTGAGCTTGCCCACCGGACAACGTGAGTGGCCAAGCGTCACGCTTGTCGGCAAGTCCTACCTCATCGAGAGTCGCGTCCGCAGCAGTCAACGCGTCGTTGCCGGTGACTCCCGCTGTGTTCAGACCGTAGGCCACGTTCTGACGAACCGACCGCCACGGGAACAGGCGTGGTTCCTGGAAGGCCACCGCGGGGTGCCCATCGACACGCCGCTCCCCTGTGTGACCCGTCGACAGTCCCGCCAGGACACGCAGAACAGTCGACTTGCCGGAGCCGGATCGTCCGACCAGCGAGACGATCTCACCACGCTCGATGGACAGGTCGACGCCCTTCAACACGTGACTGGATCCGTAGAACTTGTCGATGCCGTGCAGGGTGGCGACGGAGGTCGTCGTCGTAGTCATGAATCAAGCATCCAATCGGTAACGGAGGGCTCGTTTTTCGAGGATTCGCACGATTCCGTCGGTGGCGATTCCCATCAGTGCGTAGACGACGAGTCCGAAGATGATGGTGTCCACACGCAGGAAGTCCCGCGCATTGTTGATGATGTAGCCCAACCCGGATTCGGCGTTGATCTGCTCGGCCACGATCAACGACAACCAGGCGATGGCCAACGATTGCCTCAATCCCACCAACAACTGTGGGGCGATGCTGGGCAGGATGATCGTGGTGAACCGCTGACGCCACGAGAAACCGAGTACGACGGCCGTGTCCAGGAAGTCACGATCGATCTGACGGATGGCCGAGAACGTGTTGAGGTACAGCGGAAATGCGACTCCCAGAGCGACGAGGAGGATCTTGGGAGTCTCGCCGATCCCGAACCACAGAATGAACAGCGGGATGAGGCCGAGGTGCGGTAACGCGCGAAGCATCTGCAACGGCGGGTCGACCGTTGCCTCGGCGAGCTTGGACAGTCCGACGAGCGCTCCGAGCGCCACCCCGATCAGCCCGCCGAGCAGGAGTCCCTGAACAACACGCGTTCCGGAAATAGCCAGAGCGTCGGCCAATTCACCGTTACGCAGCAATTCCAGACCCGCATCGAAGATCAGTGACGGTGCGGGCAGCACTCGTTCGGAGAGGACTCCGGCAGCACTGGCGATCTGCCACAGGACGAGGAGGACAACGGGCGACAGGGCGCGCAGGACGGTCCATCGGTACCGCTGCCACGCAGAGTCTTTCGGCGAGACGGGTGCGGAGCCGACGTCGGAGGCGTCGCCGTCGCGCGTGTCCACGGGTCCCGCGGGAGCGGCGTACGACGTCATGACCATGGGTACGGGCCTTCCGGTTGAGTGCGAGCGGTGTCGAGTACTCACACTCGGTCACGCCGGGCTCTACGACCAGGGTTCGAATCAGCGTGAATGCAAGTCGGGCAGAATTGCTCTCATGACCGTCGAGCCCATTCACACCGAACGCCTGACGCTGCGTCTGTACGAACCCGACGACGCAGACAGGGTTCTCGCCTACTACAGCGATCCAGAAGTCTGCCGCTATCTGCTCCACGAAGCGTGGACACACGCCGATGCCGTTGCGGCCGTGGGCAAACGGATGAAGCGGCAAGGATTGCACACCCAGGCGCTGGCGATGGTCGTCGAACACGAGGGAACGGTGGTGGGCAACGTCGAAGCGTGGTTGATCGACGGTTCCCCGGCGCTCGTCGAGCTCGGTTGGACGTTCTCCCCCGCCGTCGCCGGCCGCGGTTACGCCACCGAGGCGGTCAACGCGTTGATCGAGCACGTGTTCTCGCTACCTCAGATCCACCGCGTCAGCGCACAGCTGGACGGACGTAACGACGCGTCGGCCCGGTTGGCGGCCCGCGTCGGGATGCGTCAGGAAGCGCACTTTCGCCAGAACTGGTGGTGCAAGGGTGAATGGACGGACACCCTCGTGTACGCGATGTTGCGCGAGGATCGCTGACGTCCATCATGCAACGTTCACCTCTGCGTCGGTTCCGCGACATCGGCCGGTGACCGCGGTGCGACAGTCTGCGGGGAACTTCACTCGAACTCATGGGAGTTTCACCGAATGGTCTCGCGTCGCAGAGCTGCTCTACTGGGCACACTGGCATTGATCTCTGTTGTGTCCACGTCGATGGGTGCCGTTGCCACGGCTGCCCCGGTTCGGACCGCATCTCCGCTGTGCCAGGTCGCTGATCTGCTCCCCACCGGATCTTCGGCGGGCCTCGGTTACCAATGTGCCGAAGCGGGTGAGCTTCTCGATCTCCCGATCGGAGAGGTGCGCGCGACGCAACCGTCGCTCGGGTACGACGAGGTGTACTAC
This sequence comes from Rhodococcus sp. ARC_M12, assembly GCF_022810385.1. Classification (NCBI taxonomy): domain Bacteria; kingdom Bacillati; phylum Actinomycetota; class Actinomycetes; order Mycobacteriales; family Nocardiaceae; genus Rhodococcus; species Rhodococcus sp. ARC_M12. The sequence continues at coordinate 168,956 of NZ_JALGQI010000009.1, forward strand.
AAGCTCGGTCGCTACACGCTCGGCAAGGACGAAATCAACAAGAAATTCGACGACTGGTGCGAGGCCAACGGTCAGGAAGAGGCCGCCTCCGCGTTACCCGATGCACGACTGGACAATCCGTCGTCGTTCACCTGCACCGTCCCCGTCGGCCAGGAAACGCCCGACACCATCGCGCCGATGAAGACCGTTGTCATCGGGCCGGGTGGCGTGCCGTACCTGACCGACGGACACCACACGCTGACCTCGTTCTACGAATCAGCCGACGGTGGACCGAACCTGCATTTGCGTCTGCGGGTGGTCGCAAACCTCAGCGACCTGAGCACTGCCGATTTCTGGGCGCGAATGAAGGCCGAGAAGTGGGTGTGGAACTACGATGTCGACGGCAACGAGGTTCCGGTGGAACAACTGCCGTCGGGAGTCGGTCTCGCCAAGTTCCAGAACGACGAGTACCGCAGCCTGACGTACTTCGCCCGAGACATCGGCTTCACACCCGGCTCGATCCCGTTCCAGGAATTCTATTGGGGCGCATGGGTTCGTGACTCCGGTGCCGTCGACATCAGTGGGTGGGACAGTAACAGCCTGGCGAGCTACCTGAGCACGGTGGAGTCGGTGTCGCGCGCTCAGGTCGCCGCACCGAAAGACGCGGTGATCGACAGTGGCCGCACCGCAGCGGAACTCGGCGCTCTGGGCGCGTGGAACGACGGCAAGGCAGCCTCCAAGGGCGAATTCGGAAAGCTGTCGGCACCGTACTCGGACGACAAGCCCGGCAAACTGGCCTACGCATTGCAGTACAAGATGGGACTGCCGAGGTAGTTCGTCCTTCGACCCGACCGGTGCCAGGTCAGGTACGACAGTTCGAGGTCGCGTGGCCTAGTTGGTTTCGATGCGGTCCAAGTATGCCTTTCGAGCATTGTTGTCGATATCCTGGAGCAGGACGTGCTCGGCGCGCAAGACTTTGATGATCGGGGCGAGCATTCGGCTCGGCAATATGTTCTGAAGCTGACTGACCTTGCCGGCGAGACGAGTCACCCGAACCTGTGGCTTCGGGTGGGAGATGAGATCGGCGATCGCGTCGGCAATCTCCTGAGGTTCCGCGTTGCGCAGCAACTTCGGCTTGCCGGCACCTGCCGCCAACTCCGTATTCACGAATGTCGGCATGACGCAGGAGAATTCGACTCCACTGTTGCGGTATTCCCGGCGCAGGGTCTCGGTGAGTGCCTTCACCGCGTGCTTCGTCCCGCAGTACGCGGCCACACCGGGGAAGTAGCCTTCCCCGGCCAGCGACGCGATATTGATGACGTGACCAGCGCGGCGCGGCAGCATCCGTTGCAGAGCCTGCTTCGAACCCCACATCACGCCCAGGACGTTGATCTCGACCTGACGTCGGGTGATCTTGTCCGACTCCTCATGGAACCAGCCGGTCGGCATGATGCCGGCGTTGTTGACCAGGACGTCGATGGGACCGAGTTCGGACTCGACCATATCCAAGAACTCGGCAAACGATGCGGGGTCCGTGACGTCCAGTCGCGCGTACGCCGTGATGTCGAGTTCGGTGACAGTCTCTTTCATCTGCACTTCGTCGATGTCTCCGATAGCGACGCGGGCACCGTCTGCGACCAGGCGCTTGGCCGTGTCGAAGCCGATACCACGGGCACCGCCCGTGATTGCGATTACCTTGCCGGAAATGTTGCTGCTCATGCGTGGTCCTTGTCCTTTGTGCGGCCGAGGATTCGGCCGAGGTCTCGTGCAACCAACATGCGCAGCAGTCCACCCACTGCTTTCATTTTGGTCGGGCTGTAGGGATACCAGAGTGGTTCGGCATGCAACGTCGGAATGCGCGGTGCCGTGATCGACTGAACCCGGCAGTACTTCCGAACGCCTTGTTCCCCACCCAAACGCGCTCCGACGCCGGAGTCCTTCCATCCGCCGTGCGGCAGCCCGAACTCGAACAAGTTGATGAAGGCGTCGTTGATGTTGACTGCGCCGGCCTCGATCTGTCGCGCAACGGCCATGCCGCGTTTGATATCACTGGTCCACACCGTTGCGGACAGGCCGAACGGTGAGTCGTTCGCCAGCCGGATCGCCTCGGCCTCATCGGCCACTTTCATCACCGGGATCGTCGGACCGAACGTCTCCTCCCGCATGCAGGCCATCGAATGGTCAACGTCGACAAGGACAGTGGGCTCATAGAACGTGCCGGTCGAACCCGGTTTGCCTCCGGTCACAGCACGCGCCCCCGCTGCGATGGCCGAGGTGACTTGACCGTCGACGATTGTCTGCTGATCCGTAGTCGCCAATGCGCCCACGTCGTGGGCAAAGGACCGGTCGTCGGCACCTTGGCGTAGCGAGCCGACCTTCCGTGCGAGCTTTGCGACGAACTCGTCGTAGATCGGGGCTTCCACGTACACACGTTCGACAGAGATACACACCTGCCCAGAGTTCATCAGTCCGCCCCAAGTCACCCCGTTGACCGCCCGATCGACGTCGGCGTCGGCCAGCACGATCGCCGGATCCTTACCGCCGAGTTCGAGGCTGTAAGGCTTGAGTTGCCCGGCGCAGGCCTGGGCGATCTTGCGACCCGTCGGGGTGGAACCGGTGAACTGGACGTAGTCGACCGCGTCGACCACCGCTTCGCCAGTAGCGCCCAGCCCGGTGACAATTCTCAGTATCGGCGGCGCGCCGATGTCAGTCCAGCCGCGCTCGATCAGCTGCGCAGTCAGCGGTGTCACCTCCGACGGCTTGATCAGCACGCCGGCGCCGGCCATCAGTGCGGGGATGCCGTCGATCAGCGGCATGACCAGCGGAAAATTCCATGGGGTGATGATTCCGACGACAGGATAGGGCCGAAAAACCTTGAGCATCTTCTTCTGCATCGTCAGGAGTCCATGTGCCCCGACCGACTCGTCGGCCAGGAATTTCGCGCCATTGGAGTTGTAGTAGTTGATCAAATCGGCCATCATCGGCGCTTCGATTCGAGCTTCCGCCCGCGGTTTTCCGGTCTCGGACTGCAATACATCGGCGATCTCGTCGGCGTGATCGAGCAGCCAGTCGCGGAACTTCGCCAACCACGTGCTGCGCCCCTTGGCTCCGAGTGCCTCCCACGCAGGCTGCGCTGCGCGCACGTCACCGACGATCCGTTCCACTTCGGCTCTGCCGACGTTCGGTACCGTTCCGACCGCTCGGCCGTCTGCCGGATTCACGATCTCGATCTGCGGGTCTGTCGTAGTTGCGGACATTGTCCCTCTACTCCTCGATGGCAACAAGAAGTCCATCGTCATTCTTTTCCGAGTGCGTCGATAGAGAGAAATATCCAAGTAGCCGAGTCACGATTGTGCGCGGTGCACAATTGTGGGGTGACCGATTTCAACCCGACGTCCTGGATCGGCGAGCTCGCGGCGAATCTGGTGAAGACGAGCGACGTTGCCGCCGTCATACAACGTCTCAACGACGAAATAGCTGCGGAACTGCCCCTGTTCGACTCCGACCTCGAACTTCGCCGCGACCTCGACGCCAGCACCGCAGGACAACTGCGGGCCTTCGTCGCGTATTTGCTTGCCGATGCCGATGACGTGCGTCCTGCAGTCGAGGCTGTGCACCTCGCCTGTACGATCGCGCGCCGAGGAATGGATCTGTCAGTTCTGCTCCGGATCTACCGGCATGGGCAACAGGCTGCACTTCGGTATGCGAACGAGATGATCGAGACCCAGGATTGGCCCGAGGAAGGCCGGGTCGAGATTTTGACCGAGGTCTGGTCGCGCGCAACCGACTGGTTCAGCTTGTGCGTCGAGCAACTGATCACCGCGTACGCGGAAGAGCGTGAGCGATGGCTGCGCAGTGCGCTCACGCGGCGAAGGCAACAGGTCGAGGCGGTCCTGCGCGGAGACGCCGTCGACGTGACCGCGGCGGAAACCTCACTCGGCCATCCACTTCGACGCCGCAACACCGCACTCGTCATCATTGCCGACAGCGAAACCGACGGCACGACAGGGCTCGAAGAATCAGCTGTCCGGCTGGCCGCAGTATTGGGCGCGCCCCGACCGCTGCTGGTCCCTGTCGGGTCGCGCACCCTCTGGGCTTGGCTCGCGACCGACCACACACCCGATCTGACTCTGTTGAACGCGACCACACGTCCCAAGGACATACGGATCGGTATCGGCATCACCGCCAACGGAGTAGAAGGCTTCCGGTCCAGCCACCGGGAAGCTGTTGCGGCACTACAGGCCGATGCACGCCAGCTCGTGTTGTATTCGGATGTGGAACTGGTCAGCCTGCTCTCCGCAGATCGAACGGCACTGTCGACCTTCATCGACCGCACTCTCGGACGGTTGGCAGACGATGTCCACGCTCCGCTTCGGGACACCGTGATCGCCTACCTTGCGGAGGGTGTCGGCGGTGCCTCGACAAAACTCGGCCTGCATCGCAACACCGTTCGCTATCGACTACGGCAAGCCGAGGACCTTCTGGGACACAGTCTGGAAACCGGAAGACTGGAACTACACCTTGCCCTGGTCTGCGCAACCGCCGAAACATTGAGCGCGAACTGACTGACAGAACCCCATCACTGCCGCTTCGGAACGCCCTTTCGGGTAGAAGTCCGATCCGCCTCAGCCTCCGCCGATGGGAAGTCCGGTGAGCGCGTTCTTGGAAATCTGCTCGAATTCCAGGAACTTGACGAGGAAGTCGTGGACCCAACGTCGTCGACGCCATCGACGACGAACGCCGCCGCATCGAGCGCGACCTGCACGGCGGCGTACAGCAGCAGTTGGGTGCGGTGGGGATGCTGATCGGCCGGGCTCGCCGCGCCGAGGAGCCCGAGAAGTTGCACGAGCTCCTCACTCAGGACCGAGATCATCCACATGGAGACGATCGTCTAGCCGAGCCGTCCATCTGTAGGGGTCTCTGATCGGAGCACGCCGCCGCGATCATTCGCTGGTTCCACAAGACCGAGCATCCGTGCCGACGCCGAACTGCCTCGGGTCGGCAAGGCTCCCGAACTGGACAGAACCCGCTAGTCTGTTGCCGGAGTCAGCACGCCGGGGGTTGCTGACGTCGACTTACCGGGGGGTAAATGTTCGAGCATCGCGGCAGTTCGCCGGGGTTGTATGTGCCGCTTCAACCGTCGGAGGGTACTGCCAGCCGGACGGTTGATCTGCGAATCCTGCCCGACGGCCGAGTCGGGTTGGCGGCATACACGTCGCTGACATCATTGGTCCAGAACTGCGGCAACGGACAGCCGTGGGGGCTGGTGGACGAACACGGGCTCGCCGAGATCCGCGCGTCGGCCGAAATCGACGTCGTCCTACTCGATGCCGCACTTCCACTGCCGGACAGACGCATTCGTGCGGATAGCAGTACACCCGGTACCTACATGACGGATCCGCTCCGATGAGCGTGCCAGGTATCGAGATCGGTGACCTGAACGAACCCGCTCGGATACTGATCGAGAACGCGCAAACGTTGGATTCGAGTGGCGACAGCGCACCCGAGGTGCCGAACGCGGGCCGGTCCACCATCTTCGTCGGCGAGGCCATTAGATCTCTGGCGCAGGCGATGTCGGAATCTTGGTCAGCTATGGCGTGGGCGAGCTGATCGAATGGGCCGCAGACTGATGTCGAATCCACGGCGAGCACTCAGGCAGCCAGCTCCGATGCCGAATCCGACCACAGGCGAACCTCGACCACCGACCGCGCACCGAGGTGAAGCACGAGCGCATTGGGTGACGATGCCTGGAGACCTCGAAAATAGCGTTGTGCCACTCGAATACGGCCCAGCATTAGAAGCATTCGAGGAGCCCCGACGAGAAAAACTTCTGCAAGCGGTGATGTTGATCTGCATTTTTTTGCTGTTCTTTATTGTTCCCTTCCGCGGCTTCGGTTGGGCTGATCTCTGGTTTCCGTGGCTCGTCATTCTTGGACTCCCCGTTCTGCAATATCGCAAAAGCCTAGGAGATCGCGTCCTGGCAGGGGCTCGCTGGGTTCAACAGCGAGACGAATGGATCTCGACCTACGAAATCACCAAAATACGATCCACCACCGTCGGACTCAACCGAGCATCCAAGATCGAAGACGTCCACGGCAACAAGCTCATCCTCGTACTCCCCGACGCCCAAATGAACCCACTGCTCTGGAACCTCGTCTACAACGGCATCGTCCACTCCGTCGCCTACGGCAACTGCGACATATCGAAAGCTGCACGCCGAATTCTCGAGATCTAGCCGCCGTGCGTCGGTACGCAGCCCCGGTCGGTCCGACCGCGCGTCACCACCGATCGACGTGCAGCACCGTTTCGATCGGATCCCGCGGAGCAACCTTGAAGGTCTCGCCGGTGTAGTACGCCGTCGGAATCAGCGCGCCCTGATGGAAATCCTCGGGGATGCCGAGCAGTTCGGAGATCTCGGCTTCCTTCGCGAGATGGATTGTCGTCCAAGCCGTTCCGAGACCGCGCGCCCGCGCAGCCAGGGCGTAGTTCCACACCGCCGGCAACAGTGAGCCCCACAAGCCCGCCTGATTTCCTGCCGGGAGCGTCTTACCGGCCTGGATGCACGGAATCAGCAGCACCGGCACCTCACCCATGTGCTCACCGAGCCATCCGGCACTGTCTCCGACGCGCTTCTGCACCGATGCGCGTTCCGGATCGTCGGCGAACAGCGCCGACGCGGAATGCTTCGATGCCTGATACGCGGTGAACAATTCGCCGTAGATCGCCCCGATGCGAGCGCGAAGATCGGGATCGGTGACGACGATCCACTGCCACCCCTGCTTGTTCGACCCAGACGGTGCCTGTAGAGCGATCTCGAGACACTCCTTGATCAGCTCCATGGGCACCGGCCGCGTCAGATCCAAGCGCTTACGGACGGTACGCGTCGTGGTCAGCAGCTCGTCGGGAGTGAGGTCGATGATCGGGAAGGAAGTCACCCCTCGATCATGCACCACCGGCAGTCACACCGGCAGCAACGGTCGGATCAGTGCCCATGCGGACGCGTCGACCCAGGACGGATTCGATTGCTGCGGCGATCGGAACACCTCGAGCATCGACAGTTCCTCGATGGACTGAATGTCCGACGCGAGGATCGGCTCATCGAACAGCGCGATGTCGGTGCTTACCTTCCATTGCGGGCCGGGGACCGGTGTGCCGGTAAGGGTGCCTGCACCCCAGATCCCGCGTCGGGGATGGCTGCTGACCCAGAACAGCACGGGTTGCCCGGGTGCCATCAGACGCGTTCGGTAATTGTCGGCAACGCACCAGTGCTCTTGTGCGCGTCCGGCTTCGACCATCGGCGCGAGATCGGTCTTGTGCGGATTGCACTTGATCACCCAGGCACCGAGCGTCCGATCGGTAATCGCCATCACCGTCGCCATAGTAACGAAGAAGGCGGTCGAGTCACTGTTCTGCACCCAAGCACAATGGCGATCGCCGCCGGCGCGTTGCTTGCGAAACACGTAAAGCAATCCGTGTCGCCACCACGCTGGCCTCATGGGTTCTGACGAGACCGAAAGGACACCATCGCAACCTTGACGCGAGGCGGAAATGCCCCGATCGAGGCGCGCCAACGTTCCAGGTCACCGCCGGAGATGCCAACGGTGGCGACATACTCGCATTCCAAGTGGACACGAGTCGAAAATTAAGCAGCGACGACGATTTCGTGTTTTTCAACCAACCGTCATCGCCTGAGGGCTCGGTTGGTCTGTCACCGACGCAGTCGTTGAGCATCGACCCGCGACTCGTACCGGCTTACGCAAGCGCCATCGTCGTCGCGATCGCATCGGACTGCGCACTGTCGGCTCTCGCTGGGTTTGATCGTAAATTGTAGAGGTATCGTTTGCGCGATCCGGGATCCGCCGGTCCAACGATGGTCGATAGCGCGCACCCCGACGCAGGTTTGGTTAGATCGCGCTCGCTTCTAGACGTAACCCAGCCATGACCCTCAAGTCGTTTTAGAACGCGAAGGGGTTGAGCGCCGAATCTCGCGGATGAATGCGCCATGATCTCTGCATCATTCGATTGGACGACAACGGAAAAGCTGGTGGTACAGCACAATGACGATTAAGCTCGCTCGATTCCGAAGGAAGACCACTGTGAACGTCTCTACGATCTTCCGCCACCTCGGCGTCGGCGCGATGGCCGTCGCGATCACCATCGCGGTGACCACCACTGCAATGGCTGACCCGACGGACGAGCCTTCCCATCCGAGTTCCAGCGAGCAAGAACCGATTAGCACGCCTGACGCGCCATTCACCACGGAGATCGGTGCTCCAGTAGTTACACCCGAGGAGACGTTGAGTGGGGAAGCTGCGCCCACAACGGAGGCAGAGCCGCAGGAAGAGCCGCAGGAAGAGCCTGCCACGATTCCACCCACCACATCTCCTGAGTCGACTTCCGCAACACGACAGACACCCACCACCACGACTACTGCGCTGACACCACAAGACGAGCGCGAGGCTTCACCACCGCGACGCGCAGCAGCGGAGCCATCAACTGAGGCCGTAGAAGCGCGACCGATGGATACCGCGCCAAATGGAGCATCGTCGCCGCCAGGGTTCGTCGCAGCATCGGACGATGTCCGTTACGTCAACCGGTCCGATCAGTCCGAACTCGTCTATGTCTATGAGAACGGCCAACCAATCGGCCAACCGCGCACTGTGGAACCAGGCCAGACGCTTGTACTCCAACGATGCGCCACGGCTGATAGCACCTGTGCCTTCGTTGCATATTCTCCGACCACGAAACAGCAAACTGCTTTGTACCAAATTGTTGACCGCGCTACTCCCAGCGGCGACAGAATTACATCGGCACCAATGACTGGGGGGGACGGTTACGGCGGTGGTTGGCAGTCAATCGACGCCGGGGTGCTTTACACCAACCGCAGCGGTCACGACCAGGTGGTCGCTTCTTCGCAGACCTCACCTACCGGAGTATCCGAGACGACGCATGTACAGGTTCCGGCAGGTTCATCCGTCTCGCTGTCTTGCGCTGCCGGGAAAGGATGCGACTACACCGTTGGCGTTTTTTCTAAGGATCGATTGGACTTCACGAACGAGGGCCTGTTGATGGTCGACAGTGCAGGGAGAGCCGTCCACAACGGGAGCGGATATAGCTCAGGGATTGACCGTGAACCCGGCGGGCTCCGTTACACGAACAACGGTAAATTTAGGACGCTCGTCGCGTTTTTCGCCAATGGCGTTGACCTCGAACAAACCGCCACCGTATATGTAGGGGACAGCCTGTTCCTCCCGCCCTGCCACCCTTCGCTCCGCTACTGCACGTACACGGTATTTCAACTGGACGAAGATCTCACGACACAAAGCAGCGTGACGACATACTTCGAGAATTCTGGGCCACCGCTCACGGGTGGAGGCGGTACCACTGGTGGGGGGACTCCCGTCACCACTTCGACTCCTGTGCCGACCACTACGAAAACACCACCTTCCCCCAAACCACGACCGACCAATATCCCCAAACCACAAACAACCAAGCCGTCTCCTCGTCCCACGACTTCACAGCCAAAGCCCGCACACTACGGCGAAGACAGGTGGGTGGACTGCGGTCCGAAGGTCTGCACGGTGTATTGGAACAGGGCTACGACCAGAAGGCTCGCCGATGGACTCAATGGTCTCGCATTTGAGATCGGTAAAGATGCACTCGCAGCCGGTCAATGCAGTGTCACCGCCATCTTCGAAAAGTGGATTAGTCTGATCGGCGAGGCAATTGCCTCTCAAACTTGCTCAGCCGTCGTTGAAGCGCAGTATGAAGCGAAGGTTGAAACTATGGCATCCGCAGCCATGAGGGCCAAGAAGGCAGGTGCGTGTCTACAGGTCAGCTACGCCAAGGGCGACGAAGGTGGTCGCCAGACCTGGGGCGTTACAAGCAACGATCGGTACTGCTCATGACTGAACAGCCAATTGAACGCTGCAGTAGATGCATAGCCTCGGGGCTTAACGCTGGTAGATGAGGCCGGTCTGTCAGAACAGAAGATGGGCACGCTAAGCTGCGAGGACCGCATCCGCACCGTGAAGGACACCAGACTGACGGACTCCCTCTGCACTGGTTCGACCAGAACCGCATCCGCTTTGGCCATCGCACAGCGCGCGGTGGACCGATCGGTGTGGACGAGGCGGAAACCCAAACATGCTCGCTACCAAGCCTTCTCGGTCACCGCGCACATCGCCGCCTACGATAGCCACACACACCTGAGACTGTCGAAAACCGCGACCTGGTCGGCGCTGATCATGACAGCCAGGCTGGCAGCATTCCCCGCGCCCGCCTGACCACAATCCACCCCGCCGACCCCGAAAAACCAACGTCGGACCGTAGACCCGAGCCCTTCCGATCCGCTCGGCCCCTGCGCCCCTGCGACAGGCAGGTCCGAAGTCCACCATCTCGAACAGCTCAGGCGAGGACGTCACCGCCAAACAAATCGAGGCCAGTATGGGCTCGTCGAACAGCGTGATGCTCGTCGAAATTTTCCATCGGGGCACGGTTGCCGGTCAAGGTACCCACACCCCAGATTCCGCGTCGGGGATGGCTACTGACCCAGAACAGCACGGGTTGCCGGGTGCCATCAGACGCGTTCGGTAATTGTCGGCAACGCACCAGTGCTCTTGTGCGCGTCCGGCTTCGACCATCGGCGCGAGATCGGTCTTGTGCGGATTGCACTTGATCACCCAGGCACCGAGCGTCTGGTCCGTTATCGCCCGTGCCGTAACCGCCGCCAGCGTACCGAGCGTCAGCCCACCGCGTCGTTGCCCTGGGATGCCGAGACCACCAGATTGTTTGCGGTCAGCCCGTTCCCGTTCTTGGCGGCGTCGATCCACTGATCCGTCGTCGCTACCGCCGCGAAGTTCGACTGGTAGAGCACCATCAGAGCCTTGTGCAACTGTTCGGCAGAGACGGTGCCGGCCTCGTTCGAGAGGTTGATCGCACCCGTGGCGTCGGACAGGATCTCGACGGTCAGATCCAGCGCCTCGGCGTCGGCGCTGGATGCGAGGTCGCAGTTGTTGGTCATGTAGCCGACGATCGTGACGGTGTCGATGTTGTTGCTCTGCAGCCACTTCGCGACTCCGGTCCCGGCGAACACGCTGCTGTACTTCTTCTCGACCCGCTCGAAAGACGGCTGCACGACGGCTTGAATGTCCGGGTGCAGTTCGTATGTCGGAGTGCCTTTGACGAAAGCGGGCGCACCTTCCGGCATTTCGTGCTGCACGATCGCGACGGGAAGATCCTGCGCCGCAGCGGCTTCGATGGCACGGACGATGTTGGCCAACGACTCGTCTCGGGGCGGGTACTGAATCTTCAGCACCCCCTCGAAGTATTCCTGCTGGACATCGATCACGATGAGGGCTCTACGCGGTGCGGTCATGGCGTTCTCCTTCGACTGGCGTTGTTTGGTCGCACTTCATCCTGCGGTGCTGCTCTTGCATTCACGAGTGGCACGGATGCATACTTTCGATGGATTTGCGCCAGCGGTTGAGATCGGAGTCGGTATGCGCATCGCGCTCTACGCGTTCGACGGCATCACGATGTTCCACCTCGCCGCGCCGTTGATGGTGTTCGGCGAGGTGACCCGGCTCGGACTCGCCCCGGACTGGGAGACGCGAGTGTGGTCCGACGAAGCCGGTTCGATCCGCACCGAGGAGGGATTTCCGGTCGGCGAGATCGCAGGGCCCGATACCGTCGCCTGGGCCGATATCGTGATCGTGACATCGTGGCCGGAGTCGTTGCCTCGCATAGGCACTGACTTCTCGAACTCACTCCGAGGAGCACATGAACGAGGGGCAGAGATCGCAGGTCTGTGCCTCGGTTCGTTCGCTGTAGTCGATACCGGGTTGCTCGCCGGCCGTCCGGCCGTCACGCACTGGACCAAGATGGCCGAGCTGCGGGAGCGAAATGCACACGCGGGCGTCGACGAGTCGGTGCTCTACATCGACCACGGCGACGTGATGACCTCCGCGGGCACCGCGTCGTCGATCGATTCCTGCCTGCACATCGTGCGCAAGCACCTCGGTTCGGCTGCGGCGACACGGGTTGCGCGGAGTCTCGTGGTCGCGCCCCATCGCGACGGCGGACAGGCGCAGTACATAGAGCGTCCGGTCATCGAGGCATCGGGAGATACCGCGATCGCCGACGTGCTGAGCTGGGTACTCGAGCGTCTGGACGAGCCGTTGCCCATCGAGCGACTGGCCGACCATGCGCGCATGAGCCGACGCAGCTTCATCCGTCAGTTTCAGCTCGAGACAGGATCCACCCCGGCTCGCTGGGTCTTGGACAAACGACTAGAGGAAGCTCGGAGCCTGCTCGAAACGACCGATCGCAGTATCGAGAACATCGCTGCTCTGTGCGGATTCGGCAGCGCTGTCACTCTGCGTCAGAACTTTCGTTCGGCATTCGCAGTGACACCGACGGCCTATCGACGGCAATTCGCCGTCGGATGTGCGCCCACAGATGCGGTCGACAGGCAAGGATGAGCGACGTGATCCTGTGGATAGTTGCCGGAGTAGAGCTCGCTGCCATCATCGCGCTCGGTGTGGTCTTGATCGTCTCGCGTCGAAAGTTGAAGCACACGCGCCGGGCACTGGACCGCGCTCTCGAATCGCAGCAACGCCGTAAGCGACGCGGCCTGGTGCCCTTCGCGATCAGAACTGCCTTCCACACCACGGACCTACTCATCAACAAGGGATTCGGTGCCACGGTCCGCAACTCCGTCGAAGACCTCGCGGGCTGGGCCAAAGTCGAACGCCCCGACCTGGCACGCATGACGGCCGACGGCGACATCGTGGTGATGTTCTCCGACATCGAAGGATCCACCGCACGCAACGAGGAACTGGGCGACCGCGGTTGGGTGAAACTGCTCGAAAAGCACAACAAGCTCATCAACAAGCACGTCGACGCCCACGGCGGGCACGTGGTGAAAAGCCAGGGCGACGGCTACATGATTGCTTTCTCCGACCCGGGCCAGGCCGTGCGTTGCGGGGTGGAAGTGCAAGAAGCACTGATGAAGAACCCGGATCGATGGGACCGTATCCGCGTCCGGATGGGTATCCACGTCGGCAGTTCCGTACGACGCGGTGACGACCTGTTCGGCCTCAACGTGGCCATGGCCGCACGCGTCGCGGGACAGGCCGACGGCGGCGAAATTCTGATCAGCGAACCGGTGCGCAAGGCCATCGGTGCGGCGCATGATCTGACTCTCGGGACGCCACGCGACGTCGAACTCAAGGGAATGAGCGGGACTTTCCAGTTGTATCCGATTGCGCTGCCGGTGCAACCGGATACAACGCCGTCCATCAGCGCGGGATAGCGCCGGGAAGCACGTGCAGGGTCAAGTACGAACCACCGGCTCCGGTTCAGACGATGACGTCCCCTGCCGGAGCGTCGTCGGTGATGTCGGGGTAGTCGTTCCTGAGGACCAGGACAACTCGACGTCGACCTCGACTTGGGAAGTCGGAAACCTGTCTCACTCGGGACCGAACAGTTTCGAGTAGGTGGCCGCCGCACGTTCTCTGAGCTGTTCGCCGGACAGATCCTCCGGGCTATCGCGCAGCTCCGGATCCGAAACATAGTCATCTACATCGAAAAATAGCTTTTCGAGAACCGTGAACTCACTACCCGGCACTTGACTTTTATCGTTGGTGAAGGTGCGAATATAGTCTGTCTCGAAATCATCTGCCGAAATCTTTTCTTGTACAAATGCCTCGATCAGCTCCCTATACTGGCGCAGCATTGCTTCGACTGACCTCTCGCGCTCAGCCATTACTCACCCCCAAGATTTCTGTGTCAGAGCGCATCGCTGGCTTGTGAACGCGAATCCACGAGAGATCGACACTATCCGCCTCGACTCAACTGACGAAGTTTTTCCAACGCCCCAGTCGCACGGACAAGCAATTGCCCTGCGTCCAGATCGTCATCGCCACGCAACCTGTCCTCGGCGACGAAAGCGTCCACGTCGCCGAGCAGACCGTTGACGATCTCGGACACTTGCCTTTCGAGTATCCCCGGCGTCCGCTTCACCAGCCTCGAATATGCCTTCTCGAAGGCATCGGCGGTGTGACTCCATCTACGAAAGCCTCGATAGTGGGAATAAAAATCAGGGCCTGCTCGGCCGCGCTCCCGATAGCACTCATCAGTACAGTCTCCCCTCACTGAGAACCGACGCCATCTGGTCCTCACTCATTTCCCAGCCACTGACAAACCTTCCGTCTGAGCGTTGAACCACAATAGGCTTGGTGACTACCGGTCAGCGCACTGCCGCGGTGGGGAGCACCGGCACGGTCAGGGTTGAACCTCCGGCTCCGGTTCGAACCATGACATCTCCGGCTGGAGCGTCGTCGGTGATGTCGGGGTAATCGTCACTACGAACCTGCACCTGCAGCCGATGTCCGGCCGGCAACCGGAAGTGCGTCGGCCACGCCCGTACGTCCAATTCATACTCCTGTCCGGGTATTCCGGGCTCGGGTGCAATGGATCCGTTGCGATGGCTTGCCTTGAGCCAGCCCTGGGTGATGCGCTCCACGGTGCCGTCCGGCGCGACGTCGTCGACAATGACAGCGAGGTTACCGTCGGACGCGGTGAAGGTCGCCGACACCTTCGCTGTGGGGGAACCCGTGATGACCACATCACCGGGTAGTGGAGTGGTCGAGAAGACCACTGCCGCATCGGCAGCGTCGGTGTGGTCCGTCGGGACGGTGTATGCGCGACTGCCCTGCTCGGTCGACACCGGACTCAGACCGCCGTCGGTCCCCATCGTCAGCGTCAGCACGGTCGATTCAGCGGGCGGCCACTGCCCGAATTCCTGCCAGCCGCGTTCGACGGGCACCGAGGAGATCTCGTAGGAATTGATCCGCTTCGCCGGCAGAGGTGCAGAGCTGTCCTCGCGCAGCCACTTGTCCCACCATGCGAGGTATGCCCCCGTACCGATGTCGGCTTTCTGGCCCGCCGGCATACCGTGTTTCCAGGGCCCGGCAACGACCCACGTCAGATCCGGATGCGCGGAGTAGTTCTGCATCATCGGGTCTCGATAGCGGTCGTACCATCCGCCGACCTGCAACATCGGGACGTCGATGTTCTGCCATTTCGCCTTGACGCTGCGGTCGGTCCAGTACTCGTCGTACAGCGGATGCTCGTCGTACGGACCCTCGGTGGCCGGGGCTGTGCTCGCCTGCCACGTGCGGATGGTGTCGGATCGGATCCCGCCGCGGTAGATGGTGTTCTCGTACCAGTCACTGAATGCATCGACCGGGATGACCGCAGCCAGGTGCGGTGGATTGTTGGCTGCGGCGAGCATCGACGTGTGACCTCCGTAGCTGACACCGGATTGTCCGACCTTGTCCGTCGACCACGGCTGTGCTGCAGCCCATTCGACGAGATCGTAGTTGTCCTGCTGTTCCTGCGGGCCGAACGGATCCAGTACGCCTCGAGAATCTCCGGATCCCCGGACGTTGCACAACAAGATGTTGTACCCGCGTTCGACCAGATACGCCGAGTCCACTGCCAACCGGTCGAGGCCGTCGTAAGCGTTGAAGTCGTAGACGATGGTCGGGAACTTCTCTGCGACCGGCACGTTGCCGTCATCACCGGGTCGGTTCACGTCACACGCCAGCGCGGCACCGTCGCGCATCGGAACCTCCATGCGCTCCGAGGTGACCGTGTATTCGGCCGCCCGCCCATAACCGAAGAAGGGGTCGGTCGGTAATTCGCGAGGCAGTGCTCCGGCGGTACCGGCTGCCTGTCCGACGAGGACTACGGCAAGAGTCAGGGCCAGGGGTACGCGGATGTTACGGATGTCGATCTCCATCCATCGGGCGGCTGGGCCGCGAGAGTCGAAAAATGGGGTCAAAGAGGTTCCGGTACAACCATGCTCAACAGGTGGTAGCTCAGACACTTGCCATGTCCGTCGAGCACCGGGCTTCCAGTCACTCCCCCACCGAGCACGCCGGGTAGCTCGAACACCAACCCACAGACCAGGGGCATGTCAGTGCGCCGTACGTCCCCGGTGACCAGCGGCGCGAAATGCGTGGCAACGGCATCGACAGTCAGTTCACGGGTCAATAACTCGTAGTACTCCTCTGAGCGCGGAAAGACAGCGAGAATGAGGGTGTCGCCCTTGTCCCCGGTTCGCACGTCGGCGAGATCGTCGACAGTCCTCATACCGTCACCTCCGTGGTGTGTACAGCGGTCGTCACCTGTGCACGTGGAATCAGACACGATCTGATCGCGAGCACCTCGGCGCTGCTGCTGCGTGCGCCACCTCCACCGGCCGGGCCGTTGGTGTAGAGGCTTTCGACTTCCCACCCCACGAGTGCCGCGGTCTCCGCGTCGGGCACCTTCCCGGTCACGCGCAGCCGCACTTCGGGGACATCGGTTGGGGCAGCAAGTCCGCGGAACGCCGCACCCGCCCCGATGTACTCGATGCCGACATTCTCGGCCGGAATACCGTGCACCTCCCACAGTCGTTGCTGCACAATCTCTCCGGCGAGCTCGGCGCGTTGCAGTGCGCGTGGCCCGGCGTAGCTGATCTGACCTTCGCCGAGCCAACCGCCGCGAAAACCGAGGGTCACCTTCAGCTCCTCTGGCCGTGTACTGCCCGTCGCCCCGGACACCGCTACCCGATCGGGTCCGACGGTCTCGAACGCGACTCCGGTGAAATCGGCGGTCACATCCGGCGTCAAGTACCGGGCTGGATCGCCTACCTCGTAGAGCAACTGCTCGGCGCACGTTCGCCGCGTCAATTCCCCGCCGGTGCCGTCGACTTTGCCGAATTCGGCTGTGCCATCGGCACGTACGTCACCGAAAGGAAATCCCAGATGTGCCAGGCCCTGCACCGGCTTGGTGATCGGATCGGCGAAGTAGCCACCGGTCAGTTGGCCCGCGCATTCGAGAAGGTGTCCGACGGCCGTCCCTGCACCGAGCGTCTCCCAGTCCTGCCCAGCCCAACCGAACTCGTGCATCAGCGGCGCAAGATACAACGCTGGATCGGCAAGACGGCCGGTGATGATCACGTCGGCACCGACATCGAGTGCGGGCAGAACCGCATCGGCCCCGATATAGGCGTTCGCCGACACCAGTTCCTCGGAATGCTCCGACAGCGGCCGGCCGGTCTCCCACACCAACGGGTCGATCCGGCGCACTGCGTCGAGCACGTCGTCGCCGGTGACGGCAGCGATGCGCACCGAGCGCGAGCACACCTGCTCGGCAACACGAGCGGCAACGGCTGCTGCCGCAACAGGATTCGCCGCTCCCGAGTTCGTCACGACGGTGATGCCCTGCTCCGTGGTCGCGCCCAGCACTGCCCGCATCCGCGCGGCCAACAGTGGGTCGTAGCCCGCAGCGGGATCGAGCAGCTTTCGTGCCTGCCCGGTCGCAACAGTCCGCTCCCCGAGGCACTCGAAGATCAGATAGTCGAGCTCGCCGCGCTCGGCCAAGATCTTCGCCGGGTCGATGCGATCGCCGGCGAAGCCTGCTCCGGCCCCGAGCCGGATCGTTCCGTCGCGACTCATGACGACCACAGCGGGATCGCGCCGGTGGCCATGGCAACGCCGAGCATGCCGAGACTGATCAGCCACGCCCACCCCAGCGTGTGGCGAATGTGCTTACCGATGTCGACTTTCGCGAGACCCACCAGAAGGTAGAACGCGCCGGTCATCGGGCTGATGGGGAATCCGACGGTTTCCTCACCGATGATCGAGGCTTGCGCCAGATCCATTGCGCTGACGCCGAATTGGTCGCCTACCTCGATGAGGACCGGCAGCACGCCGAAGTAGTAGGCGTCCGGTCCGAAGATCAGGCTCATCGGTACCGCAAACACGCCGACGATGAGCGGTAAGGCAGGTGCCATAGCGTCCGGAATGGCATTCGCCGCGCTGACCGCCATCGATTCGATCATGCCGCTGCCGTCGAGCACACCGAGTAGTACACCGGCCGCGAGCAACGTACCGACCATGAGCATCGCGCCGACAGCGTGGGCCTCGATGCGGGCCGACTGGGCCTTCATTCCGCGGTAGTTGACGAGGAGCGCCACGATAGTGGCGATGATGAAGCACGTCTCCGGCGGGGCGATGGCGGCGATCAACGCAGCCAACGTCGCGATTACCAGGAAGGCGTTGACCCAGAACAACTTCGGCCGCAGCAGTGCTCGGTCACTCGACGCGGTTGCCGGACCGTCCGCATCGTCCCCGCCGGTCGACGGGCTACCGGGCTCCTCGTTCGCGTCATCGACTGAGGATCCGGTATCCCCGGATCCCACGGACATGCGTTCGGCGACTCGCGCCGTCGACTCGTCCACGACGGCCGACGCATCGCCCGCGGCTACCTTGGCCAACCGGGTCCGCTCACGCCGACCCAGATAGTAGGCGACGCCCAGTGCGAACACGACCCCGGCAATCTGAGCAGGAATCAGCGGCACCCACAGCTCGTTGGCGTCGACGCCCAGTGTTGCTGCAGCGCGAGCCGTCGGACCACCCCAGGGGACCATGTTCATCACTCCGGCACCGAGACCGACGCAGGTCGCCAGGACGAGCCGGCTCATACCGAGGCGTTCGTAGATCGGCAGCATGGCGGGGACGGCGATCAGAAACGTGGTTGCGCCGGCTCCGTCGAGGTGAGCCACCACGGCGAGGGCAGTGGTCGCGACTGCCACGGTCGGCGGGGCACTACCTGCCCAGCGCACGATGCGGGCGATGATCGGATCGAACAGACCCGCGTCGCGCATGATCCCGAAGAAGACGATTGCGAACAGGAACATCGCGGCGACGCCGACGACCCCGCCGAGTCCCTCTTTGACGAACCCTGCCACCTCGGATGGAGAGTTGCCGGCCAGGAACGCCGCAGCAAGCGGGACACCTGCAAGCGCGACGATGGCCGCGACGCGCTGGGTGAACAACAGCAGCAGGATGATGGCAATCGTCCCGAAGCCGAGCAGTGACAACATGTGATCTCCTTCATCGAATACGACGAGTGTTGTGCAGATCACTTACGCAGTCCAACATCAGTTGGGTATACATTCATTCGCTGTGAGCATCAATATCGGTATCGCGCACCTACGGGCCATCGTGGCGCTGGCCGATCTCGCGAGCTTCACCTCGGCGGCAGCGTCCCTCGGGGTATCCCAGCCGAACCTCAGTCGCACGGTCGCCGAGGCAGAGCGCCGCCTGGGCGTGCGACTGTTCGTCCGCACCACCCGCAGCGTCGACCTCACCGGCGATGGACACGAGGTGACGGCCTATGCCCGTCGGGTATTGCTCGAGTTCGATGACGGCCTGGAGCAGATCGGACGCTTCGTCTCGGGCGACCGAGGAACCGTCACCATCGCGTGCTTGCCGTCGATCGCGGCCACGTTCCTCCCGCCGTACATCGTCGACTTTCGCAGTAGTCACCCCGACGTCTCGGTGCACATCAA
Source organism: Rhodococcus sp. ARC_M12 (assembly GCF_022810385.1). NCBI lineage: Bacteria > Bacillati > Actinomycetota > Actinomycetes > Mycobacteriales > Nocardiaceae > Rhodococcus > Rhodococcus sp. ARC_M12. The sequence goes on from NZ_JALGQI010000009.1 coordinate 188,343, forward strand.
GGACGGCCTGCGCGACGACGTGGTGGCCTCCGTCCGCGACGGCTCCGTGGATTTCGCAGTGGTGGCGGCATCGGGGCGAGCGAACGACCTGATGCGCACGACGGTCAGCGCCGATGCGTTCGTCTGCGCGCTACCGTCGAATCACGCTCTGGCGCAGCGCAACAGCTTGAGTTGGACCGACCTCGCCGACGAGCCGTTCATCGCCTTCGGCCCCGAATCCAGCATCGCGTCGCATGTACGACTGGCTCTGGAGAACGCGGGAGTCGACGTCGGACCGTCTGTTCAGGCACACAACGTAGCCGCCGTGGCGGGCCTGACCGCGGCGGGACTCGGCATCACCGTCATCCCGGAACTGGTGGTGCCGATGATGTCGTTCGCGAGCCTTGTCTACCTGCCGATCGAGCCGACCATTCATCGCACCATTTCGGTCGTGCAATTGCCCGGACGACGCCAAAGCGCTAGTTGTTCGGCTTTTCTGGACATTTTGGTGCCGCCCCCGTAACGAATGAATGGCCCATTCAATACGTCTGAGCGCGTGAAAGTCACATTGATCCCGACGGGGTGGGCGGTGGACCCGAATGATGTTGCACCCCAATACGAATGAATGGTCCATTCACAACGTCTGAGCGCGTGAATGGACCATTCATTCGATGGGGGGTGAGGCAGAAAGAACTACTGCTTCGCCGACTCCAGAGCCTCGTTGAAGGTCTTGGACGGACGCATCACTGCGGCGGTGGCTTCGGGGTCGGGGTAGTAGTAGCCGCCGATGTCGACTGCAGTGCCCTGGACCTCGTTGAGCTCGGCGACGATCTTCTCTTCGTTGTCTGCCAACGTCTTTGCCAGTGCTCCGAAGTGCTTGGCCAGTTCGGCGTCCTCGGTCTGCTCGGCGAGTTCCTGCGCCCAGTACAGCGCGAGGTAGAACTGGCTGCCACGGTTGTCGAGTTCGCCGGTCGAGCGCGACGGGCCCTTGCTGTTCTCAAGCAGCTTGCCGGTGGCGGAGTCGAGTGCCTTGGCGAGGATGGTCGCCTTGGCGTCGCCGGTCTTGGTGCCGAGGTCTTCCAGGCTCACGGCCAGAGCCAGGAATTCACCGAGCGAATCCCAGCGCAGGTGGTTCTCCTCGATGAGCTGCTTGACGTGCTTGGGAGCCGAGCCGCCCGCACCCGTCTCGTACAGTCCGCCGCCCGCCATCAGAGGAACGATGGAGAGCATCTTGGCACTGGTGCCGAGTTCGAGGATCGGGAACAGGTCGGTGAGGTAGTCGCGCAGGATGTTGCCCGTCGCGGAGATGGTGTCGAGTCCGCGGACCAGACGCTCCATCGTGTACCGAATCGCGCGCACCTGCGACATGATCTGAATGTCGAGGCCCTCGGTGTCGTGATTCTTCAGGTACTTGCGCACCTTGCCGATGAGCTCGTTCTCGTGCGGGCGGTACGGGTCGAGCCAGAAGACGACCGGCATTCCGGACTCGCGAGCGCGGCGCACGGCGAGCGCAACCCAGTCCTGGATCGGAGCGTCCTTGACGATGCACAGGCGCCAGATGTCGCCCTCTTCGACGGTCTGCGTGAGCAGGACCTCGCCGGTGGCGATGTCGGTGATGTTCGCGACGCCGGCCTTCGGAGCTTCGAAGGTCTTGTCGTGCGAGCCGTACTCCTCGGCCTTCTGCGCCATCAGGCCGACGTTGGGAACTGTGCCCATCGTAGTCGGATCGAACTGGCCGTTGGTCTTGCAGAAGTTCACCATCTCCTGGTAGATCCGGGAGAAGGTCGACTCGGGGTTGACGGCCTTGGTGTCCTTGGGGCGACCGTCCGCTCCCCACATCTTGCCGCCGGCGCGAATCATCGCGGGCATCGATGCGTCGACGATGACATCGCTGGGCGAGTGGAAGTTCGAGATGCCGCGAGCGGAGTCGACCATCGCGAGCTCCGGACGGGTCTCGTGACACTTGTGCAGGTCTTCGATGATCTCGTCGCGCTTGGATGCCGGCAGCGTCTCGATCTTGGTGTACAGATCCGACAGGCCGTTGTTGACGTTGACGCCGAGCTCTTCGAAGATCTCGTTGTGCTTGGCGAACGCGTCCTTGTAGAACACGCGGACGGCGTGGCCGAAGACGATGGGGTGGGAGACGCGCATCATCGTCGCCTTGACGTGCAGCGACAGCATGACGCCGGTCTCGTAGGCGTCCTGCATCTCGGCCTCGTAGAAATCGAGAAGCGCCTTCTTGCTCATGAACATCGAGTCGATGACGTCACCGTCGGTGAGCGAGACCTTCTCCTTGAGCACGATCGGCTCGCCGTCGGCGGGCAGCAGCTCCATCTTGACCTCACGGTCACCGTCGACGACGGTCGACTTCTCACCGTGGTAGAAATCGCCCTCGCGCATGTGTGCGACGTGGGTGCGCGACGCCATCGACCACTCGGTCATGGAGTGCGGGTGCTTGCGCGCGAATTCCTTGACGGCCTTCGGCGCACGGCGATCCGAGTTACCTTCGCGCAGAACAGGGTTGACGGCGCTGCCGAGGCACTTGGTGTAACGGTCGCGGATTTCGCGCTCTTCGTCGGTCTTCGGGTTGCCGGGGAAGTCCGGGATCGCGTAGCCCTTGTCCTGCAGTTCCTTGACGGCGGCGAGCAACTGCGGCACCGAGGCGCTGATGTTCGGCAGCTTGATGATGTTGGTCTCGGGCAACTGCGTCAGCTTGCCCAGCTCGGCGAGGTTGTCGGTCACTCGCTGGTCTTCGTTGAGGTAGTCGGGGAACTCGGCGAGGATGCGGTTGGCAACGGAGATGTCACTCGACTCGACGTTGATCTCGGCCGCGCTGGCGAAAGAACGTATGACCGGCAGAAACGCGTGAGTCGCCAGCATGGGCGCCTCGTCGGTCAGGGTATAGATGATGGTCGGCTTCTTCGCTGTCATGTTTCGCCTTTGCCTCAGTTTCAACGTCGTCTTTTGGATGCGTTCGTGGTCAACTTTAATCTTCGATCCCGCGAATGTGGGGGGCAGTGGGGTATCACTCCACCAGCGGTTCCAAGTTACCGACCGGTAGGGCGCTCAAAGGATTTCGCAACCCTCCTCGATCCGGCCCTGACCACCGTCGGAGCCTCCGATTTGCCCGAATAGGAACAATGGCACCCTCTGCGACCGTTGAACCGGGTATGACGACCTACAAGACTGTCAATCCAGCCGACGGCACAACCGTCAAGGAATTCGAAACTCTCGACACGGCCGGCGTCGAGCGCGCACTCGCCGACGCACACGCCGGATTCCAGACGTGGCGCAAGACCTCACCGAAGCACCGCGCGGAAATCCTGCACAAGGTCGCTGACCTCTACACCGAGCGTTCCGACGAACTGGCTCGAACCATCTCGCTCGAGATGGGCAAGCCGCTGACCGAGTCCCAGGGCGAGGTGGAGCTGTCGTCGAGCATCTACCGGTACTACGCAGACAACGGCCCGACCCTGCTCGAGGATGAGAAGCTCGACGTACCCGGCGCGGAAGACTCTGTGCTGCAACGCAAGCCGGTCGGCGCACTGGTCGGCGTCATGCCATGGAATTTCCCGTACTACCAGGTTGCCCGGTTCGCCGGTCCGAACCTGATGGTGGGCAACACGATTCTGCTCAAGCACGCACCGAACTGCCCGCAATCGGCGTTGCTGATGGAGGAGATCTTCCAGCAGGCGGGACTCCCCCAGGATGCGTACATCAACATTTTCGCGACCAACGAACAGATCGCCGACATGATCGCCGACCCCCGCGTGCAGGGCGTCTCGCTCACCGGTAGCGAGCGAGCCGGAACCTCCGTGGCCGAAACCGCAGGACGCAACCTCAAGAAGGTCGTCCTCGAACTCGGCGGTTCGGACGTGTTCATCCTGCTCGACTCCGACGACATGGATGCCACCGTCGAATCTGCGACTCGGGCACGCCTGTCCAACGCCGGCCAGGCCTGCAACGCCGCCAAGCGCATCCTCGTCGCCGAGGACATCTACGACGACTTCGTCACCAAGCTCGTCGCGTCGTTCGAGGCCGTGCAGACCGGCGACCCGTTGGACGCGAACACCACCCTCGGGCCGCTGTCGTCGCAGACCGCCGCCGACACGTTGATCGAGCAGATCGACGACGCCGTCGCCAAGGGCGCGACACTGCTGACCGGTGGCAAGAAGATCGACGGGCCGGGTGCATTCGTGCAGCCGACGCTGCTGACCGACGTCACCCCGGATATGCGGGCGTACAGCGAAGAGCTGTTCGGACCGGCCGGTGTGATCTACAAGGTCGAAAGCCCGCAGCAGGCAATCGAATTGGCGAACTCCTCGGCATACGGTCTGAGCGGATCGGTGTGGAGCACCGACCTGGACAAGGCCCGCGATGTGGCCGAGCAGCTCGAGGTCGGCATGGCGTTCGTCAACGAGCACGGCACCACCCTCCCCGGCCTCCCGTTCGGCGGCGTCAAGCGCTCCGGCGTCGGCCGCGAACTGGGACCGTGGGGCATGGACGAGTTCGTGAACAAGAAGCTGGTGCGAGTCTCCGCGAAGTAGGCTCAGCTGACGATGCTCCCCGGGCAGTTGTCCGGGGAGCTTTGTCGTGCCGCGGTCGTGCGGTCCCGATGATCGTCGAACACGCTCTGCTGCATGTCATTCCCCATCGAACCAACGAACTCGCGGTCGCCTTCGCCGACGCGAAATCGATCATCTCCTCGATGCCGGGGTTCGTGAACCCGACCCCCTCGCGCCGCATCGAGCATTTCGCTCCGAGGCTCAGGGCATAGGAGATAAGTTCGGTTCTCGACCCCTCACCGGTTCAAGGAGACACTCGTGGCCAACGCTTCGTCGTTCGTATCCAAGCAGGACGACACCGAGATCAGTACCTACACCTGGGCGACCTCGGCCGACCCGGCACGCGGCGTCGTGCAGATCGCGCACGGACTGGCCGAGCACGGCAGCCGCTACGCCCGCTTCGCCGCCGCGCTGAACGACGCCGGATTCCATGTCGTCGCGTCCGATCATCGTGGCCACGGCCAGTCGATCGTCGACACCCCGGGCGATTTCGGTGCCGCCGCATTCGCCGGACTGTGGGCCGACATCGAGCAGCTGGGCGAGTCGTTGCTGAACGACTACCCTGACCTGCCGCTGTTCCTGTTCGCGCACTCGATGGGTTCGTTTGCCGCGCAGCATGTTCTGATCGAGCGATCGGATCTGTACGAGGGAGTGGTGCTGTCGGGCTCGACGACGCTGAACATCCTCGCCGCCGGCATGGCCGACGCCCCCGCGGGCGACCTGAGCGTGTTCAACGCCGCCTTCGAACACCGCACCGGATACGAGTGGCTCACCCGCGACGAGGCCGAAGTGGACGCGTACGTCGCCGATCCTCTGTGCGGTTTCGACCTCCCGGAGTCGACGGTCCCCGCGTTGTTCGGTGAGGCCGACAAGCTGGCCGACCCACACAACCTCGAGCAGATCCGCTCCGACCTTCCGCTGCTCATCACCTCGGGAGCAGACGACCCGCTCGCCGGTGGCGGACAATTGATCGAAACCCTCGCCGCCCGGTACCGCGAGGCCGGGATGAGCGACGTGACCGTCACCCTCTACCCCGGTGCCCGCCACGAAATCCTCAACGAGACCAACCGCGACGAGGTCACCGCGAACATCATCGGGTGGCTCACCGACCGCGCCGGATAGATCTACCGCTTTCGTAGGTGCACGGGCTGCCCGTCCTCCGGGAAGGGCAGCGACGTGAAGTTCAGCGGTGCAACGTAATCAGGGTCGACCGACCAGTCGAACCGCAACAGCAGATGGTGCATGATCGTCTTGATCTCCGCGCCCGCGAAGAACATGCCGATGCACTTGTGCACGCCCCCGCCGAACGGCTCCCACGCGTAGCGGTGCACCTTGTCCTCGCGACGGTCGGCGGCGAACCGGCCGGGGTCGAACTTCTCGGGGTCGGGCCAGTACTGCTCCATGTGGTGCGTGAAGTGCGGCGCGACCGATGCATACGTGCCCGCGGGAACGAACTTTCCCTGCACCTCGGTGTCCTTCACTGCGCGACGCGCCACCACCGGAGTGGGTGACACCAGCCGCAGGCATTCCTTCATCACCAGGTCGACGCTGTGCAGTTCGTCGAGTTGCGCGAGCGTCGGTGCATCGGTGCCGAGGGCCTCGGATTCCGCACGACACTTGTCCTGCCACTCGGGGTGTTGCCCGAGATACTGCATGATCGTCGACAGCGTGATCGTCGACGTGTCGTGAGCCGCCATGAGCAGGAAGATCATGTGGTCGATCACTTCGTCGTCCGAGAAGCGCTCGCCGTCGTCCCCCTCGATGTGGCACAGAACCGAGAACAGGTCGTCGGTCTCGGTGGCGCGCCGCGCAGGTAGGTAGCGCCGGAAGAACTGCTCGAGCATGGCGCGGCCGTCGAGGCCACGCTTCCACCGCGTTCCCGGAACTCGATAGCGCACGATCGACGTCGCCGCCTGAACGCACGCCACGAAACTCGAATTGAGCTCGGCTATCTCGGCGTCGGTACTACCCTCGGCCCCGCCCATGAAGATGCTCGTCGCGACCTCGAGCGTCAACGCCTTGAGCGCCGGGTAGACCTGGACGTCGCGCCCGCCTTGCCAGGCGTCCAAACCGGTTGCGGTGACAGGATTCAACGCCTCCACGGATTTGGTGAGCCTGTCCCTCGTGAAGGCCTGCTGCATGATTCGTCGGTGCTTCAGATGTTCGTCGGAGTCGAGCAGCATCAATCCGCCGTGAAAGAACGGGCCGATCAACAGCGACCAGCCGTCACCGTTCGCGAACGCTTTGTCGGCGTTCTGAAGCACCTGCTGGCATGCGTCGGGGCCGAGGACGGTGATCCACTTCTGCCCGGCCATCGTCAACCAGGAGATCTCGCCGTACTTCTCCCATCGACTCCCGAGCAGTTTCAGCGGGTCACGGATGTACTCCAGGGTGTGGCCAACGACGGGCACACCGCCGTCGCCGTATACCGGCTGAAGCGTTGAATCAGCAGGTGGAGCAGCCAGAACACGTGCCATTATCGACCTCCATCAATCTGACAGAGCGTCCTGTCAGATGCGATGTAGTGTGCGTCACACTCGCTCCCTCTGTCAAGATCTACCTATGGCCTCCACGACGCGCCGCTACAACGGCATGAGCGCCGACGACCGCCTTGCCGACCGTCGGGCCCGCCTGCTCGACGCCGGGCTCGAGGTGTTCGCGAAGGCAGGTGCCCAGAACACGACCATGACCGCGATCTGCGCGGAGGCGAAGCTGACCGAGCGCTACTTCTACGAAAACTTCACCGGCCGAGACGAGCTGCTCGAACGCGTGGTGGATTCGATATCCGACGAGATCCGATCCAAGGCCCTGGACGCGCTCCACTCCCCCGCACCCACCGTCGAAGAACAGGTACACAACGCCATCGCTGCCTTCGTCGGCGTGCTCACCGAGGACCCGCGCAAGGGCCGCGTCGCGATGATCGAATCACTGGCCGTCGACTCACTCCGGGCATACCGGCGAAAGTCCATGCGCGCGTTCGCCCACCTGGTCGCCGAGCAATCCCGCGAACTCTACGGTGAGCAGGCCTTCCCGCAACCGCAGTCGGAGATCAACGGCCTCCTGTTCATCGGCGGACTCGCCGAACTCGTGATCGCGTGGCTCAACGACGAAATCGACATCACCCCTGCGGATATCGTCGACGCCGCAACCCGGCAGTTCATCGCGACGGCGCATCGCTGAGGTGCCTTCGGCAGTGGCGTGATCAAGTGCCCGTTGAGGCACTTGAACGCACCACTGCGCCGAAGGCGCACTCCTACCGGTCGAAGTGTGCCTTCGAGATCCGGCCGTGCACACCGACCGTCTTGTCGACCACCTGCGAAACGGTGAAGTTCGCGGCCGCGGAGAGGTACGCATAGGCCGTCGCCCGGTCCATACCCAGATCGGTCTCGAGGAAGTCGAGCGCATTGACCACCGCGCGGCGCATGGCGGCGTTCAGGTCCGAACTCTGGCCGCCGACGGCACCGTCCGGGTCGGACAGACCGATCGGAATCCACGAGTCCTCTTTCTCGGCAAAGGGATACGAGTAGGCAACGGACGGGGCATCACCGCTGCCCGCCTTGCAGACGGTGAGGCGGAAGGTGCCGCGCAGCGAACCCTCCATCGCCGTCAACGCCACCTCCCCGTCGCCCATCGCCATGTGCGGATCGCCGACGTAGAACAACGCACCCTCCGCGAACACCGGGAGGTAGAACGTCGATCCGACGCCGAGCAACCCGACATCGATGTTGCCGCCGCCGAGCGTCGGCGGAATCGAATTCGCATTGGGCGACGTCAACCCTGGGTCGCTGGCGAACGCGACACCCATCATGCCCATGAACGGTCGCAGCGGAAAGCGCACGGACGCATCGCCGTACCGCATCACGCCCTGCCCGTCCTCGACGGCGGTGAACGTGGAGACGTTGCCGTACTGCGTCGGGTCACCCGACTTCCTGCCGTCGCTTCCGATCGGTGGCATGACCTCGTCGAGGCTGATACCCGCCGGTGCCTCACCGGACGCGGTGACGGCCAGAGCGCCCTTGCCGTGCCGGCTCGACACCACGCCGTACGGCACCCGGGGAGTCGCCTCGAGCGTCTCGATCTTGAGAACGTCGCCGCGCTGTGCACCTTCGACGAACACCGGGCCCGTGACCACGTGCGGTCCGTCGACGTCGAAGTTGCGTACCGTCCGGTCGTACCCGCCGGCGATGTCGATCGCATCCTGCAGAACATCGGACTCGGAAACACCTTCGCCACCGAAGAATTCGACGGGATCGCGGCCCTGGTCTTCGAGAATCCCCTCATGGCTGAGCGCGTCGATGGTCACCGTCTCGCCGGACTTCATCTGCAGCACCGATTCGGACTCGACCGTCGGCACGTAGGCCCCACAGGACCTTGTCGACCTCCGAGCTCAGGTAGTGATCGCCGGAGATGTCGCCCGCTCCGGGCTGAAGGATGCCGGCAGCGGTCGGAGCCGGTGACGACGAACTGGCAGCCGCGGTGGTCGTCGAGGACGTCGAACACGCTGCTGTTCCGGCAATTCCGACGCCTGCGCCCAGTGCTGCCACCGCCTGAATGAAGCCGCGACGCCCGATTCCCTTGGTGATCGTTTCCGCTGCCTGCTCCGCCATCGACCGCGCCATTGCTACCTCCTGAAGTGTCCGAATCTCGAACGTAGACGCACCGTGTTTCTCGGCCGTTACGAACGCGGGTCGGGCGAAGTGCTCAGCGGGACAACTCAGCTGGGATCGCTACCACCGATCACCGCCCACCAGATCGCGCTGACAGCGGCAGACACCGATTCGGCAAACCCACCATCGTCGACAACGAGCCACAGCAAATCGATGATCGGACCCGCCACCGCGGAGTGGCGTCGCGCAAGCACCCGGAGAAAGCGACGACCCCGATGTTCACGGCTCGACGACGACAGCGAGAATGGCGCTGCCCACTCACATCGGTAGATTCACGACCATGCCGACAGATTCCACACCCGACGGATTCACCTTCGAGCGCTTCGACGTCACCGACGCCGGATCCATCGCCACGGTCTTCGCGGCCAAGGAACACCGAGCCGGGCTCTACGTTCTGCACTTCACCGACGGCTCGGCTCACGTCGGCTACGCCGATTCGGTCGCCGCGCGGTTCGCCGCCGATCTGGACACCTGGACCGACATCGAGGCAATCGACTTCACGGCCGGAACGTCGGACCAGCTGGTAGAGGTGCAGGAGCTCGTGTCGCGCCTGACCCGCCTACGCGAACGCCCCGCCGAGTCCGATGCGATCGGCGAGGCACCGAGCGCGAAATCAGCACTGCCGAAGGAACGAGCCAAGCGGGCAACATTGCTCGACGCAGCCGTGGGCAAGGCGCGCAAACAATTCTGGGAACTGTCCGACCACATCGCGTACCCCGCCATCCGCAGCATCGTGGCCGACTACATCAATTCCTCGATACCCGACCCGGCGAACACCACCAAGTACCTGTGGCAGATTGCGGCACTGTCCGACGCACCCGACCAGACGGGACCTCGACGCCTGGTGACGCTGACGTGCGGCGGTTTCGAAACGCTGCGCATAGACGAGATCATGCACGACGACGACACGATCGAACTCGACCTGCGCATCAACACCAATGTTCCGCGCGACCGGACCGACGAGCAGCTCGAGATATCCAACGAGACCGTCAGTGCTGGGCGCGGACCGTACCGTGACGAACGTGTGTGGTCGTGGTCGATCGACCTCGGGGCACTGCTGGAAGAAGACGTCGATGTCGACTTGGGCATCGACGACGACACGTTCGACGACCTCGCCTACGGCCTCAACGCCCGGCTCATGCGCTCCGGAAACTCCACGGGCGCAGCGACACACAACCACGACCTGGCCGCCGACCTGCTCGCCGAGGCATACCGGCAGCTGTTCGAGACCGAGTGACCGACCGACTCTGGTACGTCTCGTACGGGTCGAACCTGCTGCGCGAGAGGTTCTTCACCTACCTGACGGGATCCGACGACAGCTCCGAATTCGGTGCGCACCCTACCGCGCCGTCGACTGCGTTACCTGCTGAAGAAAAGTGGTTGTGGATCGACCACGCACTGTATTTCGCAGGCGTCTCCAAGCGCTGGACAGGATCATCCGCCTTCGTCGCGACAACAGTAGATGCCACGAATCGCTCGGTAGCGCACGGCTACCTGGTCGACCGACGCCAGTTCGCTCATCTGGCTGCGGTCGAGAACGTCGTCGGGTCCGTCGATATCGGAGCGACGGAGACGCTTGCCATCGGACAGTGGTCGCAGCTGGCAGTGGATCGCGAGGGCGAGAACTTCCGCGGCAAATACGATGCACTGCTGCGACTTCCGGACCTCGGTGGACAGCCCGCGTTCACACTGACCAGTTCGATCGTGCGGGAGCCCGGCGAACCGTCGAGCAGGTATCTTTCGACGATCCGGCACGGACTACTGTCCGCCTCCATCGACCTCGATGTGGACGCCTACCTGCAGGCCGCCATCGAACGATCGGGGACAATCACTTCAGAGCATCGAGATTCGTCTTCAACAACAGCACGTTGTAGTCCGACCACCGAGAAGCAGTGAAGTACAGGTCTTTTCCGCTCGACATCGGGTGAATGAACGGCGCATAGATACCACCGGCCGTCTGACCGGCGTCGAGAATGGTCCTCGGCGCACTCCACGGGCCCTCGGGATTGTCGGCGGTGCGAGCGACCAATGTGCGAGAGTTCTCGTCCCCGTACATCATCACGTAGCGGCCGAGGTAGTCGTTCCACGCGACCGACATCTCGCTGACCGGTCCCTTGACGATGGCAACGGTGTCACCGATGTTCTTCGACCACTGCTTCGTCGGATCCGGATCCTGCGTCGAGTACTCGTACGCGTCGAGGTTCTCGATGTCGTTCGGTGCCACGCGCGAGACGAAGGCGTCGCCGAATCGTCCGTTCGGAGTGCCGAACTGGTACAGGTACTCGCCGTCGCGACCCAGCACGTAGGCACTCTGTTGGAACTTGCCCTGGCTCTCGTGGACGTTGGTGAAGCCCGGGATGGTGACACCCTTGTTGACGCGGATCGTCTTGGGATCCGTCGACCAATTCTGGCCGTTGTCAGTCGATTTCGCGGTCGCGGAGTAGTTCGTGATCCAGCGTCCTGGTGTGCCCCAGCTCTGCACCGACATGTAGTTGATGTACTGGGTGTTGCCGATCGCGATGGCCGCCGTGGGGATCGTCGTGTCCTCGACGGTCGGCAGTTTGGCGCTCGCGATGATTTCGGCTGCGTACCTGGGATTGTCGGCTCGCACGACCGCACCGGAGGTGTTGTCCGCTGGGTTGGCTGGACCGATCTCGATGCCCTGCGCCAGGTTCGTCGATGCCTTGTCCGAACGAAAGAGGGCGTTGCTGCGCCACTGCGCGTTGCCGGAGGAGCAGTCCCCGAAAGTGTCTCCGAACGCCATCAAGATCTGGCCGGCACCGTTGTCCCAACTGATACCCAGGTCGGTGCCGGACATCGCGAGGTCGTCGTAGGTGTTGTTCACGCTCTGCGGACCGGTGACCCAGGCAATGCTCTGCGTGTTGCCGGTGATCCGAGGGAGAGGCCCCTGCGGCCCCTGGGGATTCTTGCCCGACATCCCCGCGCTGCCCGAGGATCCGAACAGCGGCGACGAACCCGGCCCACCGAGACCACCGCAGGGTTCGGCCGAGACGGTAGGCGCGGTGAGAGCGCTGAGTCCGCTCACTGCCAGTGCCAGGACAGCCCCGACAGCGATCTGCCGACTACGTACACGCATTGACGAACCCACCGTTTCCCGTGTGACCCACGATACTGATGTGACTGATGGGACGAGTGTTACGCAAATCTACCGAACACGCAACAAATCGGGCGCGTCGGTACTTGACAAAACGCCTACGGCGAGAATGACACTCGTGTGATTAGTCGGCGATCATGCGCGCGTGAGTCGTGTCCAGAGCGAGAAGCGCAGCACCCTGCACGACGACGGCAACTCCGTGGCCCAGCGCCTGGTCAGCGGTGATCTGGCCGCCGAACCGAGGCTTCCTGACGGCGATGTGCGCACCGGTCGCGATGTAGAGAACGTCGAGACCTGCATTGATCCACAGCAGCTTGCTCAAGCTCTTGGACGTCGGGACCGAGGAGTTGAGCGCCCCCGCGACGGCGATGGCCACATCGATTGCTCCCCACCCGGCGGTCTGCTGACCGAACGCCCGCCAGGCAGGCGACGACCCGCGCAACGCCAACACCGTTCCGACGAGCACACTTCCACCGCCCCACACCGTGAGACGACGGCCGAGCCGCTGGGCGACGATGGGGGCTTCGAGTGCTGTCATGGTCTCCAGTGTGCCGCGTTCGAGGGAAGGCCGGTTCGTAACGCGCGGTCGGTTGCGACCGATCCCATGAGCACTGAGTACTCGTGCTCGAAACGAACGGAGCCACCATGCTGAAGAAGATCCTCGCCGGAGTCGCGTTGGCGATCGGCGGCGCAGTGCTCGTCGCACCGACAGCCTCCGCAGCTCCCGACGACAACCCGTTCGGGCCCAAGGATTCGACCGCGAACTTCGTGAGCGCCTTCGACCCTGCGGCATACGGCGCAGCGAGCACCAAGTCGTTGATCGTCAGCCCGTTCGGCACGAGCGTGCAGATCGATTGCTCGTCGTTCCACGGTCAGAGCTGGTGCTCCCAGAACGGCCGGGCCCTGACGGAGATCCGAATCCCGGCCGGATCGTCGGAGTGGAACTACCGGATGCTCTACGTCTACAACCCCTTCTGATGTTCGTCGGCCGTGCACTGTGCGGACTGGCGCTCCTCACTCTTACCGGTTGCGCGGCAACGGAACCCGAGCCGCAGGTCGAGGTAATCAACGTGACGCCGACGTCGTTCCCGCTGCCTCCCCCAGCGGTCGCAGCCACCACGATCCCCACCCCGGAGGATACGACCGCGATCTTTCGCACCGTGTTCGATGGCACCGCCGAACGAGGCGACCGCGCCGACGCGCTCGAAGGATCGGCGGAGGAAAACGCCGCGGTCTTCGACAGCGGGGGAATCGTGTCGGAGGTGATCTTCGACCACGTTTCTACTGTTTCGCCCGACCGGGTCGAGGCGACAGGAGCCTCACTGGGGCAACCTACGACCATCGACTTCGTCGTGTCGGATGGCCGCTGGAAACTCGAACGATCGACGGCATGCGCTGTCACCGGGGCCTGCTGATCACCAACAGAACGGGTCGGAGTCGGATCCGGGCAGCCAATTGTTGCCTGGTTCGACCCATCCCATGGATTTGATCATCTTCTTCGCGGCGCGCTGATTGCGGCCGATCAGGCGGTCGAGGTACAGGTGACCGGCCAGATGGTCGCACTCGTGTTGGAGACACCGAGCCAGGTAGCCGTGGCCCTCGACCGTCACCGGATCGCCCTCCACATCGACGCCGGTGACGCGGGCCCACTCGGCGCGTCCCGTGGGGTACCGCTCCCCCGGAACCGACAGACACCCTTCGGTGTCCTCGGGGTCGGGCATCGTCTCCGGGATCGCCGACGTCTCGAGCACTGGGTTGACCACGTGCCCGCGGTGACGCACTCCGCCGTCGTTCAGGTCGTAGACGAACACCGCCCGCGGGTCACCGACCTGATTGGCGGCGAGACCGGCACCGTGCGCGGCGGTGTTGGTCTCCAAGAGGTCGTCCACGAACGCCGCCAGTGCCGAATCGAACTCGGTGACGGGAGCGGCATGGGTCGTCAGCCGCGGGTCGCCGGCAATGAGGATGGGTCGAATCGCCATGCGAGAAGGTTACTGTCGAAGCATGGCTCACTCCCGTCGCTCCCCCACGGCGCACCCAGCGGACAAGGTTTGCGCATCGTGCGGACGGAGAATCGAATGGCGCAAGAAGTGGGAGAAGAACTGGGATGACATCAAGTACTGCAGCGACACATGCCGGCGACACAAGGTGAGCACCACAGACAAGGAACTCGAGGACAAGATCAGGACCCTGCTCGACGCCCGATCTCGTGACGCCACGATCTGCCCCTCCGACGTTGCACGAGCGCTGTCCGACGACGGGTGGCGCGACTTGATGGAGCCGGTCCGCCGCGCAGCTCGACGCATGGTCGACGCGGGAGAAGTCGAGATCACACAGAAGGGTTCCGTCGTCGATCCATCGACCGCAAAGGGGCCCATCCGCATCCGGTGGAAGCGCTGACCTGCGCTGCAGAAACGTGTCGGTGGGTGGGTATAGCTTTCGTGGGGTGAAGACATGGGGGGATGTGTTCGGGCTCGGGGACCAGGAATTGGTCTCCGCGCTCGCCGACGCGACTTTCCACGAGAATGCGCTTGCTGCAACCAGATTGACTCTGCTGGCCGAGATCGACCGACGCGGATTGGCGATGAAGCTCGGGCACTCGTCCGTCACCCGCTGGTACGCCCGGTCGGTTCGGATCACCGACGGATCGGCCGTCCGCCAGAACGCACTGGGGTACTGGCTGCACGATCACCACACCGTGCTCGACGCCCTCGCCTGCGGTGAGATCCACGCCGCGCACGCCGCCGCGATCGCCGAGGGCTACGACGTCGTCCTGCTGGCCGACACCACCCTCGACGAGCATCGACGCGACGCAATCGTCGCCGAACTCCTCGACACCGCGATGCGCAGCACCGCCGGTCAGGTCACCTCACGTGCGCAAGCGCTGGCGCACTCTGCGGCGGAGGACGCTCGGGCCCGGCACGAGAAGGACCGACGGGCGCAACAACAACGAGAGCAGGAAAAGCAGGAGCAGGAGCGTCGAGACCAGGCGGGGCGGCGAGATGATGCCGCGACTTCTACCGGCAGGCTGCCCGATCCGGAACCGCCTGCACCTGAGCCTGTTCCGCCGAAGCCCGCACCGCGACCGGTGTCGGAGAACCCGGACCTGAACCGATTCGACGTTCATCCTCTGGCCAATGGCCGCTTCCAGCTGGGCGGCAACGTCGACCTGATGGTGGCCGAGAAGCTGCTCACCGCGTTGTCGGGGTTGACCGCTCCGCGCCCGGGCCACGGTGGTGAGCGCGATCCACGTGGTCCGTCGAAGCGCCGGGCCGATGCACTCGATCACATTCTCGACCGCCACCTACGCGGCAGCCGCGGGTCGGCGGGTGGGTCGCGGGCGTCGGTGCACTTGATCGTTCCGCTGCGAGACTTGCTCAGCGACCGCGGAGAGAAGCAATCCGGCAGCGCTACAACGGGTTCGGCGACACACAGCGCCGGCGCTACCGGCGACAACTCACGAACTGGCGGCGGTGCCAGTCCCGATCGTGCCGAGGGCGACGGCAACGAGGGCCCCGATCGCGGAGCGGGCGGTGCCCGTACCAGCGGGAGCAGTGCTGCTACCGGCGACAACTCACGAACCGGTGACTCGAACGCCGGTCCCGGTCGTGGCACCGCCGATCACCGTGCGGGCGGGAGCAGTGCTGCTACCGCCGACAATTCACGAACCGGCGATGCCAACGCCGGTCCCGGTCGTGGCACCGCCGATCACCGTGTCACCGGAAGAAGTGCTGCTACCGCGACAACTCACGAACCGGTGACTCCAATGCCGGTTCCGATCGTGGCGGTCGCAGCGATGCCGGTGGTGACGATGCCGGGAAGAACCCGGCTCCCGATCCGGGCGACGCGGACTGGCCGTTCCACTTCGACTGGACCGGCCCGATCAGTCGCTCCCTCGCCGAACTCGTCACCTGTGACGCCGACCTGACCCCTGTCATCGTCGACCACAACGGCGTTCCACTCGCGCTCGGACGAACCACCAGACTCGCCAGCGACGACCAGCGCATCGCCTTGACGATCCGCGACACCTGCTGCGTGATGTGCGGCCGCCCCGCACAGTGGTGCCAAGCCCACCACGTCAGATTCTGGGAACACGGCGGCCGCACCGACCTGAACAACCTCGCGCTGGTCTGCGGAGAATGCCACCGCCTCGTCCACCACGGCGACTGGCAGCTACTCATGGGCGACGATGGACACCCCTACGCCATCCCACCCCAATCCATCGACCCCACAGGGCAACCCATCCCCAGCTACCACCGACGAAAACGTCGCGCAGCCTGACAACAGGTCAACTGCGCAGCTCACGCTTGAGCAATTTTCCGCTCTGATTGCGCGGCAATTCGTCGACGAACGTGACGGTCTTGGGCACCTTGAACGGCGCTATCCGACCCTTCACATGGTCGATCAAGACCTCCGACGACAACTCACTTCCGTCCTTCAGAACGACGACGGCCGTCACCGCCTCGATCCACTTGTCGTCGGGGGTCCCGATCACCGCGACCTCGGCGACCGCCGGATGGGTGTAGATCGCATCCTCCACCTCGCGCGACGCGACGAGAATACCGCCGGTATTGATCACGTCCTTGATCCGATCGACCACGGTGATGAACCCCTCGGCATCGCGGGTCACCAGGTCACCCGAATGAAACCACCCGTCCGAGAACGCATCTGCCGTCGCCTCCGGCTTGTCCCAGTAGCCGTCGCACAACTGAGGGGAACGGTAGAGGATCTCGCCGGGCTCGCCGTCCGGCACATCGTTGCCGTCGGCATCGACGACTCGGGTTTCGACGAAGAACACCGCACGTCCGCACGATGCCGGCCGCGCCTCGTGCTCCTCGGGCTGCAATACCGTTGCCAGCGGGCCGATCTCGGACTGCCCGAAACAGTTGTAGAACTCGATGTCCGGGTACCGGTCACGTAGCCGAGTCAGCACGGTGACAGGCATGATCGAAGACCCGTACTGCGCCTTCTTCAGCGACGAGAGGTCGCGCGTGGCCAGGTCGGGGTGATTGGCGAGCGGAACCCACACCGTCGGTGCCAGGAACAGAGACTTGATCTTCTCCTCTTCGATGCGGCGCAGGATCTCGGGAACGTCGGGCCTGCGCATCAAGTGGACCGTGGCACCCACCGACAGGTAGGGCAGCATGAACACGTGCATCCCCGCCGAGTGATACATCGGCATCACGAGTAGAGGATCGTCGTCCCGAGTGAACCCGAGCGCGATGACGCACGAGACGTATTCCGCGACGAGCGCGCCATGAGACATCATCGCGCCCTTGGGTTTCGACGTCGTTCCGGAGGTGTAGAGCAACTGAGCGAGGTCGCTGGAATCGGCGGCGGGTTCGAGTTCGGCGCCGTCACCGTCTGCGCCCAGTACATCGGGAAGGGAGACCACGTGCTCGATCGTCAGGTCTCCACGAACGGAGTCGAGGGTGGCCGTCAACGCGGGATCCACGAGAACCACGCGGGAGCCCGACTGATCGAGCAAGTACTGCAGTTCTTCGCCCACCAGCGCGTAGTTGATCGGAACGTGCACCAATCCGGCTCGCGCACAAGCAAGGAACGCAACGACGTACGCATCCGAGTTGACGCCGTACGCCGCCACACGGTCACCCTTGTTCAATCCCAACGCGATCAGCCGGCGGGCGGCGCGGGTGACCGCGGTATCGAGTTCCCTGTAGGTGTGACTGCGTCCCTCGAACGTCACGGCGAGTCGGTCGGGGAATTTCGCTGCCGACCGTCGCAGGACGCCGTCGACGGTGTTCACTCGTGTTCCGCTGCTCATCACCCGACGTTATAGGACGTCCAAGCATCTCGTCCCGTGCTTGGCTGCCCTTACGGTTCGCGCATCCCCAGTGGGGCATTCGCCCCGGTATGACACTCAAACAAGCACTCGACAGCCTCGAATCGGCATCGTTCCTCGACGGAACCGGCAACGCCATCAACGGCGTTCTCGAGCCCGCACTCGACGACAGCGCGATCGGTGGGGCGCTCCGTGGGCGATGGATCGGTCACCCCATTCACCCGGCACTCGTCAACGTCACCATCGGTAGCTGGACCAGCGCCGTTGCCCTCGACCTGCTCAATCACCAATCGAGGGCGAGCAAGCTCGTCATCTCCGTCGGGCTGGCGTCCGCGCCGGCAGCCATCGCCACCGGTTGGGCCGACTGGTCGACGATGAACACGCGCCAACGACGGGTCGGGATGATCCACGCGGCCTCGAACGCGACCGGCGTATTCCTGTTCCTCGGCTCCTACCTACGACGCCGCAAGCACACCGACGGTGTTGCCAAGGCCTTGGCTGCGGCAGGCCTGGCGGCAGCGAGCGTCGGCGGCCTCATCGGAGGTCACCTCGCCTACAGCTCCACCGAGCAAGAACCGGCTCCGGCAGGCAAGCACAACATTCGCCGGTAGATCAGCAATTGTTCGGCTCACCGATCTTCACCGCGGACAGCAGTGCATCCCCCTCACCGATGAGAGTCCCTGCGGGTGGATCCTGCGCTACGACAATCCAGTTCGAGTCGTTGACCTGCATCCGGCTCGCACCGGACGCATCGTTGCTCCGGGAGTAGAAGACTCCTGCAGCCTGAATCGTATTCTGGGCAGTCTGCAGATTCATACACACGACCGGAGGCATGGCAACGAGGACGGGCTCCGCGGCGGGCGGTTCGGGCGCGGTGGTGTCCGGAAGGACAATTCGCTCGGAAGCCGTCGGCGCGGTCGTGGCTGGGGTCGCGTCCACGGTCACAGTCCGCACTTCGGTTCGAACCTCGGGTTCGGCGGAGTCCGCAGATCCGCAGCCCGCGAGGACGAACACAGGAAGGGCGAGCACGATGGCCGATCGCACGCGGAAACGACTGCTGCTCGTCATGAATACCTCTCGACACGACCGACAGCCTGTTGCAACCGGTGCCCATGAGAGATCGTCAGACCGGTAAGTCTGTTACGGCGGGCGCTCTCAGCGCATTTCCGTACGCCGTACGGTAGACTGCGTCGGCCCCGGGCGAACCAGCGTCGGGGGCGGCGAAAGGCGACTCGAACGCAATGACTCCAGCCCAGCCGACGATCTCGATCGATACACCGACACCTGCAGACGAACTGTCCACCATCATCGTTCGTGGAGCCCGCGAGAACAATCTCCGCGACGTGAACCTAGACCTCCCCAAACGCTCGCTCGTCGTGTTCGCGGGCGTCTCCGGTTCGGGCAAGTCGTCGCTCGTCTTCGACACCATCGCCGCCGAAGCACAACGGCAGATCAACTCCACGTTCACCGCGTTCGCTCAGACGTTTCTCCCGTCCTACGGTCGGCCCGACGCCGATCTGATCGCCAACCTGTCAGCCGTCGTGATCGTCGATCAGAAGCGTCTGTTCGGTGGCCCGCGATCGACGGTCGGCACCATCACCGACATCGGCGACTGGCTACGCATGCTCTGGTCCCGCGCCGTCACGCCGAGCATCGGCTATGCCAATGCGTTCTCGTTCAACGACCCCGCCGGAATGTGCCTCGAATGCGAGGGGCTCGGCGAGGCGAAGGTCGTAGACCTCCGCGAGCTGGTGGACGAGTCGAAGTCCTTGCGCGAGGGGCCGTTCAAGCATCCGGACTTCGAGGTCGGCAAATGGCCGTACCGAGTGTTCGCCGACTCGGGCCTGTTCGACCTCGACGTCCCGATCGAGCAGTACTCCGCCCGTGAGCGCCACATTTTCTTCGACGCCAAGCCCGGCGAGGTCGAGGTGATGAATCCCGACGCCGTCATGAAGAGTTACGAGGGGATCGTGTCCAGGTTCCGGCGCAGCTACCTGGCGAAGGACGCCGACGCACTCAAAGGCAAAGCCAAGCTCGCGTTCGAGCGCATCGTCACCCGCGGCACCTGCGAGGCCTGCGGCGGCTCTCGATACAACGAGACCATCCGCGGTGCCACCCTCGAAGGACTGTCCTTGCCCGACGCGTTCGCGATGCAGGTCTCCGAACTCGCCGACCGCATCGACGGCTGGCGGATCACAGGCCTGGGCAGCGTCACCGCCGAAATCGTCACGCAGCTGCGACGACTCGTCGATCTCGGTCTCGGCTACCTCAGCCTGGACCGCGCAACGTCGTCGCTGTCGGGCGGTGAATCGCAGCGCATCAAGATGGTGCGGCACCTCGGAGCAACCCTCAACGACATGCTCTACGTCTTCGACGAACCGACCACCGGGCTCCACCCCCGCGACGTCCACCGCCTCGACGACATGTTGCTCGCGCTGCGCGACAAGGGCAACACCGTCCTCGTCGTCGAGCACGATCCCGAGGTCATGGCCATCGCCGACCGCATCGTCGAGATCGGCCCCGGTGCCGGAAAGGCCGGCGGCACAGTCGTGTTCGAGGGCACTTACGACGAACTGCGCCGCGCCGACACCCGTACCGGATCCGCGCTACGACGCGAAGGCGTCGAACTACGCACTCCCCGTCCGCCGTCGGGCTGGCTGAGCATCACCGGGGCAAGCACCCACAACCTGCGCGACGTCAGCGTCGACATTCCGCTCGGAGTCCTGACGGCCGTCACCGGGGTCGCGGGCTCCGGCAAGTCCAGCCTCATCCACGGCCACCTTCGTGAGGCCGCGCCGGACGCCGTCATCATCGACCAGGCACCCATCCGCGGTTCGCGTCGTTCCTCCCCCGCGACCTACACCGGACTGCTCGATCCGATCCGCGCCTACTTCGCCAAGAAGACCGGGCAGCCGCCGTCACTGTTCTCCCCCAACTCCGACGGTGCGTGCCCCGACTGCCAGGGCGGTGGCGTCATCTTCACCGATCTCGGGTTCACCGACCCGGTGACGAGCACGTGTGAGACATGCCAGGGCAGGCGGTTCCGATCGGGCGCGATCCGGCACACCGTCGACGGCATCAGCATCGCCGACATCTTCGAGATGTCCGTCGAAGACGCGCAGGACTTCTTCGAGGTCAAGAAGATCCGCGACATCCTCCGTCGGTGCCGGGACGTCGGCCTCGGCTACCTCTCACTCGGCCAGAACCTGTCTTCGCTTTCCGGCGGCGAACGTCAACGGCTCAAGCTCGCCACCGAATTGGTCGGGTCGTCGCCGGTGCTGGTTCTAGACGAGCCGACGACCGGTCTGCACCCGTCGGACGTGTCGAACCTGATCGCGTTGCTGTCCGGGATGGTCGACGAGGGTAGGTCGGTGATCGTCATCGAACACAACCTCGACGTCATCGCCGCCGCCGACTGGGTCATCGACCTCGGCCCCGACGGCGGACACAACGGCGGGCTGGTCACCTTCACCGGCACCGTCGACGAGTTGGTGCTCTCCGACACCCACACCGGCACGTACCTGGCACGGAGCCTGGGGCGCTGACCGCGACCCGATAGTGTTGGCGCTTCAAGAGGCATCGGAAACACAGGAGTGGCAGTGCAGCGTCGATCGGCACGAATGATCTCAGCCGGGTTCGCGGTCGTCGCGCTGGTCGCGACCGGTTGCGGCGGCACGACGGCGGACTCCCCGCCGACCACCACCTCGGCCGCGGCGTCGAGCGGGGAGTTTCCGAGGACGATCGCCTCGGGCTCGGACGGCGGGACCGTCACCATCGACGCGATGCCTCGTTCGATCGTCTCGCTGAGCCCGACGGCGACGGAGACCCTGTACGCCGTCGGCGCGGGTGAGCAGGTGGCGGCCGTCGACGATCAGTCGGACTATCCCGCCGACGCGCCGAAGACCGGGCTGTCGGCGTTCACGCCGAGTCTCGAGGCGATCGTCGCGTACGACCCGGACCTGGTCATCACCTCCACCGACCTCGGCCTCGTGACGTCCACTCTGGCCGAGGCCGGCATTCCGACGCTGCTGGTTCCGGCCGCGACGAGCCTCGACGACGCGTACTCGCAGATCGAACGCGTCGCGGATGCCACCGGGCACGACGCCGACGGCGATGCGGTGGTCGCCCAGATGCGGTCCCGGATCGACGCTGCCGTGGCGAGCGTTCCGGATCGTGATCAGCCGCTGACGTACTTCCACGAACTCGACGACACGCTGTACACCGTGTCCAGCCAGAGCTTCGTCGGCCAAATCTACGGACTGTTCGGCCTCGAGAGCATCGCCGACGGCTCCGATGCTGGCGACTACCCACAACTGTCCGCCGAAACAGTGATTACCACGGATCCCGATATCGTGTTCCTCGCCGACGCCCAATGCTGCGGCGTGACAGCCGAATCCGTCGCCGCTCGGCCGGGGTGGGGTTCGATGACCGCCGTCCGAGACGGCAGGATCTTCCCGATGGACGAAGACCTGTCGAGTCGGTGGGGCCCACGCATCGCAGACCAGGTGGAAGCCGTCGCCGCTGTGGTGCAACAGATTCCGGCATGAACTCGGCGGGTGACCGAACACTGCGATCACCCGCCGCGCTCTACACGATGCTGTCGCGGTGCATGGCCTCGATCTCGTCGGCGCTGCACCCGATTTCGGTCAGCACCTCATCGGTATCGGCACCGTGCTTGCGTCCGGTGTATCTGATGCTTCCGGGGCTACGACCCATCCGCCACATGACGTTCTGCATGCGCACCGGACCCAGGTCGTCGTCCTCGACGGTCGTCACCATCTCGATGGCATTGACCTGCGGATCGGACAACAGGTCGCTCGGCTTGTAGACGGGAGCGACTGCCGCGCCTGCCTTCTCGAACTCGTCGATCACCACGTCTTTCGTCCGCTCGCCGATCCAGCCGCCGACGTACTCGTCCAGCAGGTCCGCGTGGGCGGCGCGCTGACGCCCGGTGGCGAACCATGGTTCGTCCAGCACCTCGGGGTGGCCCACCAGGACCAGCACGCGCTCAGCGATCGAATTGGCGCTCGTGGAGATCGCCAACCAATGACCGTCCGCGGTCTTGTACAGGTTGCGGGGCGCATTGTTGCTCGACCGATTGCCCGTGCGTTCCTGATCGATCCCCAACTGGTCGGCGTAGATGACGCCCGGCCCGACCGCGGCCATGATCGGGCTCAACAGATCCAGGTCGATCTGCTGACCATGACCGCCGTTGTTGGTTCGGTGCAGCAGGGCCATGGACACCGCCGACGAGCCGGCGATCCCGGCGAGGGAATCGGCCAGTCCGAACGCAGGAAGCGTCGGCGGTCCGTCTGCTTCACCGGTCAGATGCGCAAAGCCACTCATCGATTCGACGAGCGTCCCGAAGGCCGGCCGGGTGGCGTACGGCCCGGTCTGACCGAAGCCCGTGACACGCAACAGGATCAGACCAGGGTTGAGCTCGGACAGCACGTCGTATCCCAGCCCCCAGCGTTCGAGGGTTCCCGGCCGGAAGTTCTCGACCACCACGTCGGCTTCGGCGGCGAGACGACGAAATAGTGCTCCGCCCTGTGCATTTCCGAGGTCGAGAGTCATCGTTCGCTTGTTGCGACCGATCATCGTCCACCACAGCGGGTGACCGTCCTTGTCCAGGCCGTGTCCGCGCATACCGTCGGGCTTGGTGGGGTGCTCGATCTTGATGACCTCCGCCCCGAAATCGCCGAGGATCTGCGCGACGAGAGGGCCGGCGAGGATCGTCGAGATATCGAGAACTTTGATGCCCTCGAGCGGGCCCGTCACAGGTACGGACGGTGCAGGTAGCGGCCTGCCGGCGCACCGGCGACGGCACCGTCGGCGAGTACCCGCTGACCACGGACGAACGTGTCGGTCACCTTGGCCCCGAGCTCGAATCCCTCGAACGGTGTGTACTCCTGCGCCGACTCGGAATCCTCCGGCCGGACGGTCCAGGTGTGATCGGGGTCGATGAGGGCGACGTCTGCGTCCATACCGACGGCGATGTCTCCCTTGCCCGGCAGCCCGTAGCGTCGGGCCGGGTTGAGCGAGGTCAGCTCGGCGATGCGACGCCAGCTCAGGCCGCGCTTGCGTCCTTCGCTGACCAGTCCCGGGAGCAGGTACTCGGCACCGCCGAAGCCGGACTTCGCGGCGAAGATGTCGCCGCGGTCCTCGGCGAACTTCTTCTCGTCCTTGCAGCACGCGTGATCGCTGACGACCCAATCGATGTCACCGGCGAGCAGGTGCTCCCACAGCGCTTCGACATCGTCACGCGGGCGCAACGGTGGGTTGACCTTGCCACCGAGTCCGTAGGCGGTGTCGATATCGGCCAGCAGGTGCCCGATGGTGACCTCGCGGCGAAAGTTGACGTGTGGGAACGCCTTTGCCATCCGCATCGCCGCGGTCAGCGCCTTGCGCGACGACAGGTGCAGCAAGTTGATGTTGGGCAGCTGCGTCTCGTCTGCGAGGAACGACGCAATGGTGACGGCGAGGCCCTCGGAATGCGGTGGCCGCGACGCGCTGTATGCGGCGAGGCCCTCGAGGGTGCCCTCCTCCTCGACGATCTTGGTGTACGCGCTCATGATCTCGGCGGTCTCGCAATGCAGCGACAGCGAGATGTGATCGGCCTTGTCGCCCATCTGCTCACGGGCAGCCTGGATGCCGCGCATGACGAACTCGAAGTGCGCCAGGTCGTAGCGCTCCCCCTCGGGCGTCATGAGGAACTCGCTCTGATCGGTGGACCGGCCGTGGAGCCCGTGGCTACCGTAGAACATGAAGATCTTGAACGACGTGACGCCGTGGTCGGCGATGAGCGAGGGGATTTCGTCGATGTGTTCCTTCGACATCGGCGCGAGGTGGTACGCGTAATCGACGTAGGGGCGTCCCTCGGTGGCCTCGAGGACCTTGGGGAACACATCAGCGTAGGAGCCGCCGGTGTTCATGTAGTACTGGCCGGTCCGCATGTAGGACAACGACGTGGTCACGCCGCCCTGCACGCACGCCCGCGACTCGGTCTCGGCATCCTCACCGAGCGAGTTGTAGATACCCCAGTGCTGGTGCGCATCGACGACGCCGGGAAACGCGATCTTGCCTGCTGCGTCGACGACGGTGTCCGCCGCGGAGGCATCGATGTTCGCTTCGATTCGAGTGAACTTGCCGTCCTCGATGAGCAGGTCCAGAAATTCACCCTCGTCGGGGGCATCGGATCCTGCACGAACTACGCGAGCATTGGTGATCAAGAGCGTTGACATGGTTGTCCTTTCGATTTTTTCACAAGAGTGCAGTTGTTCGGAGTGAGCTTGCCGCGAGGTAAGCGAGTCCCAGAGCCGGGAGCAATCCGTTGCCTGCTAGATACCCGGCCGCACCGTGGCCGGAGATGCCCATCGCGGCACCGCCCGAGGCGAACAGACCGGTGATGGCGGAACCGTCGGTGCGGAGAACACGTGCGTTCTCGTCCACGACGAGCCCACCCTGGGTGTGGAACAACGCGGGCACGATCTTGATGGCGGCGTACGGCCCGGCCAGCGGGTGCTCGAAAGAGTTGCGGCCGAACGGATCCGACACCTCTCCCTGCGCATAGCTTTCCACAGCGGCGAGTTCTTCCGCCACTGTGGCAGGTGGAAGCCCGGTAGCGGCAGCAAGACTCTCCGCATCGTCGGCCCATATTGCAGCACCCGACTCGACCGTCTGCTGGAAGTCCTTGAACGACAAACACTTGTCGTAGATCTCGCGGTCGATGACAACCCAGCCCTCGGAGCCGGGCCTGGCGGCCAGAGTGGCCGCGTATTCGGAGTAGCCGGTCGTCTCGTCACCGAACCGGTGACCGGTCGAGTCGAGCACGACGCCGCCGTGCATCACCGTCGCCCATCCGACGAGCGTCGTCGCCTGCTTCGACAGTGCCGCGTGCCCCTGGTACGCATCGAGGTATGCCGAGTCGGCACCGAGACGACGTCCGATAGCCAGCGCATCCCCGTTGGAGTGCTCACTGCCGTGATAGCGGGCCGCGGATATCTCCGGCACGTGCTCCGCCACCATCTCCGCGTTGGCACCGTAACCGTTGGTGGCCAACAGAACTGCGCGGGTGGGAACGACATCGACGCTACCGTCGGGCATCGTGATGCTCACCCCGTCGACAGCCCCGGCGGTGTCGACGGACACGTCGGTCAGTCGGGCGGGAGTCAACATGTCGATTCGAGGCTCGTCCGCGACCGCCCGCGCGAGGTGCTCGAGCATCGCGCTGCCGTGGCGGCCTTCGACTGTGTGGCAACGCAATTGCGAGTGGCCCGGGTACGCGAAATCGGTGACGAGCGTGAGCGGCAGCTCGACGTGATCTGCGAGCCATTCCACCAGCGGCGCACTGACATCGGCCAGGGTGGACGCCAGCCGAAGATCGGCACTACCCTTCGTTTTGCGCAAGACATCGTCCAGAAACTGCTGCGGCGAATCCTCGATTCCGGCCTCCCGCTGCCACCGTGAACCGGCACCGGGGATCATGGCCGTGGACATTGCCGTGTTGTTGCCCCGCTTGAAGTGCGTGCTGGCCTCGACCACCAGCACGTCGAGCCCGAGCTCGGCCGCACGCAGAGCAGCAACGAGTCCGCCGCCCGCGCCCGCCACCACCAGGTCGGGGCCGTCCTCGCTCATGCGGTGACCTGCAATTCCGAACGCAGCCCCAGTAACCGCAGCGCCGTAGCCGTCGGATCGACGACCTGTGGTGACGTCGGTGGATCGACGAGATCGACTGCAGAGCAGGCATTGACGGCGATGGTGCACCGGAGTGTGCGCGCGTGTTCCGAGACCGCTCTCCCCCATGCTCCGGCGTCTGCGATGTCGTGCACACCGAGCCCGAGCACCTCGGTGGCCTCGGCGACTATCCCGTAGAACCCGAGTCGGCGGTCCAGTTCTGCGGCGATGGCGTCGTTCCTCGCCAACGCACCGATCCGATGCCCCTGGGAGGCATAGAACGACGCCGTCAGCCGCGTGAGGCCGTAGAGCGGCCGCGCAAACGAATCCGCTTCCTCGGCACAGGGGTCGAGCACGCAGTCGGGCAGGAACCCGTCGGCGTGCGTGTCGCGCACGGAGTGGAAGACCTGCGACAGCACGTCTTCCGACCGTCTGACGTCGAGTTCGGTGTCCAGTGCGCTCGGCGCATCGGGCCCGATGTTGCGGAGCTCGACGGTGATCCCCGCGGGTGAAAGGTGATCGTACCGATCCTGCCGGCGCCGCAGTTCTGCCGCGTCGACGTCGATCGGGGTGAAAGCCAAGAGGTGCATGTGAGGTGGACTCCTAAATGCCGAGGTAGGCAGCTTTGACTCGCTCGTCGTGTGCCAGTTCGGGTCCGGTGCCGGTCAGCACGATCGACCCGCTTTCGATGACGTAGGCCCGA
The DNA here is from genome assembly GCF_022810385.1 of Rhodococcus sp. ARC_M12. NCBI lineage: Bacteria > Bacillati > Actinomycetota > Actinomycetes > Mycobacteriales > Nocardiaceae > Rhodococcus > Rhodococcus sp. ARC_M12. The sequence goes on from NZ_JALGQI010000009.1 coordinate 215,848, forward strand.
TCGGAGATGGCGAGTGCCTGCGCGGCGTTCTGTTCGACGATCAGCACGGTCACACCCGAATCACGGATACGTACGATCGCGTCGAGGACTTGAGCTGCCAGCTTGGGAGCGAGCCCGACGGACGGTTCGTCGAGTGTCAGTACCCGCGGCTTCGACATCATGGCACGCCCGATGGCGAGCATCTGCTGTTGACCGCCGGACATCGTGTCGGCCCGCTGTTCTCGCCGTTCGGCGAGAATCGGGAACAGGGCGTAGACCTGGTCGAGTGATTCCTTCACGCCGCTGCGTTTCTGGGTGTATGCGCCCATCTCCAGGTTGTCGGCCACGGTGAGGCTGCCGAACAACGCCCGATCCTGGGCGACGTGCACCAGCCCGGCTCGCACGATCCGGTCCGCGCGCATCCCATGGATTGCAGTGCCGTCCAACATGATTCTGCCGCCGGACGTGGACACCAGGCCGGACAGCGCACGCAGCGTTGTCGTCTTGCCCGCACCGTTCGCGCCGATCAGGGAGACGATCTCGTGCCGGTCGACCGACAGGGTCAACCCGTGCAGGATCTCGAGCCGACGGTATCCGGCGTGCAGGTTGTCGATTTCGAGCATCATGCAGTCTTCTCCTCTCCGAGGTATGCCTCGACGACGCGGTCGTCGGCAACGACCGTGCGTGGGTCGCCCGAGGTGAGCACTGCACCCTCGTGCATGACCACCAGACGCTCGGACAGGGCCATCACCGCCGCCATGATGTGCTCGACGAACATCACCGTCTGACCGTGCTGATGCACCGTGCGCAGCAGTTCGATCATCGGTGCCCGCTCGGCTGGAACGAGCCCGGCGAGTACCTCGTCGAGGAGTACCACGCGCGGTTCCATGGCCAGTGCGCGCGCGAGTTCGAGTCGTTTGAGGCCTGCCGTCGACATGGTCGAGACCTTGCCGCCGACCTGGTCGGACAGCTGGACACGATCCAGAACTTCGAGGGCATGCCGCCGGGCATCCTTACGCGACTTGCGCTTCGACAATGCGGCGATGGTGACGTTCTCGAGCACCGACATCGAGTCGAAGGGGCGCATCAACTGGAACGTCCGCACCAGCCCGGCGCGCGCGATCTTGCTCGCAGGCCATCCGGTGATGTCCGTTCCGTCGAAGATCACTCGGCCTGCTGTCGGGGGCTGCTCACCCGACAGCAGGGAGAACAGGGTCGTCTTTCCTGCCCCGTTGGGACCGATGATGCCGAGGAATTCGTGCTCGGGTACATCGAGGCTGACCTCGCGCACCGCGTGGATGCCAGAGAAGGACTTGCTCAGGTTCTCGATGGTCAACAAACTCATCGGTTCCACCTCTCACGGATCGTCCCGAAAATTCCCTTGGGCAGGAAGATCACGATCGCGATCAGAATTACCGAGTACGCGGCAACGTCCAATCCGATTGTTCCCTGCAGGAATTCGAGGAAGGCAGGTGGGTTTCTCAGCAGCTGATTGATCAACTCCGACAACGGCCCGATCACGGCCGCACCGATGACCGGCCCCCAGATCGTTCCGATGCCGCCGATGACGGCCGGCACGATCGCTTCGACGGATACAGCCGAACCGAAGGCCTGTTCCGGGCCCACGAAGAAGTAGTACTGCGTGTAGTAGACGCCGGCGACGGCGGTGAGGGCACAGCTCGCAGCCACGGCGATCAACCGATACTTCATCGTGTCGATACCGAGCGAGGCTGCGGCAGTTTCGTCGTCGCGGGTGGCCTGGACGAATTGCCCTGCCCGGGAACGGGTGTAGAAGATGGTGCCGAGAACCGCGAGGGTCAGGATGACCAGCGGGATCCAGACGTAGTTGGGGCTGCCCTTCTCGAACTGCAGCATCCACCACGAATCACGCGGCAGAATGGGCACATTGAAGCCCTCGGTCTTGTTGAACACCTCCAGGTTCTGCACCAGCAGCAGGAACATCTGCGCAAAGGCGAACGTGGCCAATGCGAAGTAGGACCCGGCGAGCCGGTAGCGCAGGCACAGATAGGCGATGAGCGTTCCCACCACGGCCGAGAAAGTCGCCGCGATGATCATCGAGATCCACGGCGATATACCGTGGTCGACCAGCAGATACGCGCCGGTGTACGCACCGATTCCGAAGAAGGCGGCGTGGCCGAAACTGAACATGCCGCCGAAACCACTCATGATGTTCCACGCCACGGCCATCAGCGCGAAGATCAGGGTGCGGACGGCGACCGTCTGCGCCTGCTCACCGAGAATCAGTGGCAATGCCGCCACCACGACGAATCCGATTGCGAGCGTGATCAACTGGCGACGGAGCCAGGTGTCTTTCAGTCGTGGGTCGTCGTGCACCGCGCTGGGTGCAGCAGCTGTCGTTGTCATCGGCGCGCTCCGTACAATCCTTCTGGCTTGAGAAACAGGACGAGAACGAACACCGCGAATACCAGGATCAGCGAGCCTGTTCCGGGGAGGTACAGCGCGCCGACGGTCTGCACCAGGCCGATGACGAGGCCACCGACCATGGCTCCGACGACACTTCCGAGTCCGCCGAGAACCACGATGACGAACGCCAGGATGGTGAATTGCTCTCCGACCGACGGCGTCAGGCTGGTGAACGGCGTCATCAATCCGCCGGCGACCGCGACACAGGCCGCGCCGATACCGAAGGTGAGCGCATAGACCCGCCCGATGTCGACGCCGACCAGTTTGGCTCCCTCGGAATTGGATGCGACTGCGCGAATGGACAATCCGAGTGGCGTCCGCTTCAGCACTGCGGTGAGCGCGACGGCCACCAATGCAGCCCCGATGAACGCGATCACGCGTGGCCACGCCGCGACGGCGCCGAGTACGTCGAGGGAACCGTCGATCGGAGCCTGCACCGATTGCGGTCGTCCACCGAAGATCATCAGCAGCACGTTGATGATCAGCAGTGACAGACCGAGTGTGACCAGGAGCGGCCCGTCGTGGCTGCCACTGACGGTCAGTTTCGTCAGCAGTGTTGCCTGAACGACCATGCCGAACAGGAACATCGCCGGAACCGCCAGCAGTGTCGCGAGATAGACCGGCAGACCGGCGTTGGACAGCGCGTACACGATGTACATCGCCATCGTGAGCATCGCGCCCTGGGCGAAGTTCACGATTCCCAGGACACCGAAGATGAGCGTCAGTCCGACGGAGATCAGTGCGTACACACCACCGAGGAGAAGTCCGGAGACCACCGACTGTGTGACCAGGCCCTGATCTTTGCCGCCGACGAGATAGATCACCGCCATGATGACGACGATCGCTGCTGCGACCGGGATGCCGGGGTTCAGCCCGGAGAGACTCTTCTTTCCCGTTTTCTCCGCAGTCGAGGTAGCGGCCGTCACTGGCCGGCTCCTACGGGGAACTCGATTGCGTCCGTGGCGAATTCCTCGGGGAACACCTGGGCGACTGCTCCGTCGCGAACCTGCATCACGATGACGGTGGCGTTCTTGTTCTGGCCGGTTTCGTCGAACTCGATCGGTCCGCTGAAGGCGAGCAGCGGATCCTCGATCGACACACCGGAGATGGCGTCGCGCAGATCTTCCGGATCACTCGATGCTCCGTCGTTCAGTCCCGCCGCGATGACCTCGACCGCCTGGTAGGACAGCATTGCCGCGGTTTCCATGGGACGCCCGTATTCGGCCTCGAACCGCGAGCGGATGTCCGTGACACGGTCGCTGGTGGCGTCGTAGTGGTAGTTGGCGCTCAGCACGCCGTCGCCTGCGGCCCCTGCGTCACCGGGGAACGAGCTGTCGTCGAACGCGCCGTTGGCAATTCCGTAGACACCCTTGACGTTCAAGTTCAGCTGCTGCACCGCGCGAGCGATGAGCAGTCCGTCCGGGTAGTAGCCGGTGGCGACGATGACGTCGGGGTTGGACACTGCGGCCTCACGCACCTGCGTGGTGGCGTCGGAGAAATTGGTTGCCGGGTAGGTGATTTCCTGTACCGACGAGATTCCCTGGTTCGCAGCCTCAGATTCGAATGCATCGAAGACGCTGTCGCCGAAGGACCCTTCGATGTGCAGGTAGGAGACGCGGTCGATGGGCTGGCCGGTCTGCTCCTCGATCGCGGCGAGGGCCTTGGCACCATCGGTTCCCATGCTGGAAGCATTCGGCTGCATGCGGAAGGAGTACTGGTATCCCTGGTCGAGGATCTTGTCGTCCACCGCCACATCGATCACGAGCGGCACCCGGGATCGCTCGGCGACCGAGGCGACGTTCTGCGTGACATCACTCTGGTACGTGCCGATGAGCGACACCGCGCCCTCGTCGATCAGTCGCTGCGCCTCACTCTGTCCGACCTCTGCTTTGCCCTGACTGTCGCCCGACACCAATTCCAACTGCCGACCGTCCATGGACGAAATGCCGCCTGCTGCATTGATATCGGCCACGGCGAGTGCCGCACCGTCGTTCATCAGCCCGCCCACACCTGCCAGAGCACCGGTGGTGGGGTGAACCGATCCGATCTTGATGGGTCCGGAGTCGTCCGAACCGGTGGAGGAGCCACATGCTGCCGCACCCACGACTGCAACGGCTGTCAGCACACCTACGAGCTTCTTCATTGTCGAATCTGCCTTCCGCGCCCATCGGCGCCGAGTCGAACCACTGGGCGGAACCAACCGTTCCGCTGAGCGCACCATCAGATTGATGATTGATCTCGCTGGATTCGAGTATGGCACGCATCACGGCCTCAGAACAGGCTCTTCCGTCAATTTCTTGTTACGGGTATGGTTCGCCCAGCGGAACGGCCGCGTATCCCGAAAGGTGACACTTATGGTCAACAGGCCTGTACTGGAGACGTCGACGGGCACAGAGTCGGCCGATCGAGTTGCCGATGTGCTCATCGCCTTCGCCCAATCCGATCGAGCGCTCGGCGTGTCCGAGATCGCCCGCACCCTGGACCTGAGCAAGGCTGTGGTGCACCGCATTCTGCAATCGCTCGCATCACGATCGATCGTGCAGCCGGTGGCGGGCGAGTCGACGTATTCACTCGGCCCGGCGGCCATCGGACTCGGCACCAAGGCGTGGAGCCAGCTCGACGTCCGGTCCATCGCGGCTCCGGTACTTCGCGCGCTGCGGGCGAACACACGCGAAACCGCAACGCTCTCGGTGCTTGTCGGCCACCGACGCGTCTATCTCGATCAATACGAGAGCCCTCAGGAGGTGAAGATGGTCGTCGAGATCGGACCTCAGTACGCGTTGCACTCGGGCGCATCGAGCCGAGCGATCCTGGCGTTCCTCCCCGATCGGTTCGCGGAGGAGGCCTTTCAGGAACTCCGCGGCAATTCTCCGGACGCCGACGAGACCCGCTTTCGCGCTCGCCTCGCCGAGATCCGCACCAACGGATACGCAACCTCGACGAACGAGCGAAACACCGGTGCAGCCTCGATCGCTGCGCCGTTCTTCGACGCCGCAGGGCACGTGCTCGGTTCGGTCAGCTCCTCCGGCCCCGCCTTCCGCTACTCATCGTCCGCAGACGACGAACACATCGTTCACGCCGGCCAAGTTGTCGCGGCGGCCCAGTCCATCACCACCATCCTGGAAGCGCGTGCAGCTCGATGACCCCCACCTCCGCCCGGTCGTTCCTCTACGTACCGGCGAACAAGCCCGAATTGTTCGACAAGGCCGCGGGCGGTGCCGCCGACGCTGTGATCATCGACCTGGAGGATGCGGTTCCACTGCCGGAGAAGGACCGGGCGCGTGCCGCCCTCACGCGATGGTTGGCCTCGGAGCCGTCGACCGATACCCAGATCTGGATCCGCGTCACCCCCGAATTCATGATGCAAGACCTCGAGGCCGTCGCCGAGGGCGGAGTCACCGGCATCATGGTGGCGAAGTGTTCGGTCGAGTCACTCACGCGTGCAGACCGATTGCTCACCCAGCACAATCTGGGCGAGGTCGAACTCATCGGCCTCATCGAGACCGCGCACTCGCTGCGCGCCCTGCCGGAAATGGCTCGATGCAACAGAGTACGAACCTTCGGGATCGGTGAGGTCGACCTGCTCGCCGATCTACGGATCACCCGTTCGGCGACCACCGAGCCGATGATCGACGCTGTTCGCCTGAACGTCGTGATCGATTGTGCTGCTGCGGGACTGGCGGCACCTATTGCACCGACGTCCACCGATTTTCGTGACCTGGACGGTTTCGTCGGCACCACAGAACGTTTCGTGCAGATGGGATTCCGAGCCCGGACTGCGTTGCACCCCCGTCAGGTTCCGATCATCAATGCGGCGCTCACGCCGTCGGTGGACGACGTCGATACAGCACGTCGACTGGTACAGCTCTACGCGGATTCGCAGGGCGGACCGACCGTCGACGACAACGGACGGTTCGTCGACGAGGCAGTGGTCCGGGGCGCGCGGGAGATTCTCGGCCGGGCCTGAACTGGTCGAACTTGCAGCTCGGGCACCGCCACACGAGTGACGGTGCCCGAGGACTGTCCTATTGCTGCGTGGTCGATTTCAGATCGGTCAACGGCGCAAGCAGTGCTCCGATGTCGGTCAGGTCTCCGAGTCGATCGCATCGACCGGCAAGTTCCTTCAGCTCGACTTCGGTGAGGAGCGGCCGTGCGTTGCTGGTGAACTTGGTCGACACCTCGTCGAAGGACAGTGGTCGTTCGGGTCCGCCACGCGTGGTCAGTACCTCTTCGACCAGCACAGTCCCGTCGCTCAGTGTTGCGGTCAGCACCGCTGGGAACTGATGCGGGAAGATGGCGTCGCACTTCGGATCCGGTACGACGTCGACCTTGGCCATCAGGGCCCGTCGATCCGCCGACTTCGCCAACTCGTCGGTGTAGTCCTCCAGTGCCGCACCGAGTCCGCCCCCACCCAGCAGGCCGACGACCACGGCGTACGGGCCGCTGAACTGCGCCATGTAACCGGTCTCGGGCGTGCGTTTGACATCGATGGGTTCGCCGATGGTCCGCAGATTCGCCGCGGGCACCCCGAGCTCGAGCTTCTCGATCTGCTCCGGCCGGATTCCCCTCGCCCGCAGAGCTGCTCCCGCGTCGATTGCGGCATGGGTGAAGTGATTGGCGGGGTACGGCTTGAAGAAGATTCCGGGAACGGCCCACTCGGTGCCGAGTCCGTCCAGAATCTCGTTGGCTCGGCCAGGCTCGTGCAGCCAGGCCTGGAAGAAGCCGAACCGTCCTTCGAGGACCGTCGGCGGCCCGGTGATCCCGTGTCGGGCGAGGCCTGCCGCGGACAGTGCGGAGTGCGCCGCCCAACCGCAGTGCATGCGCTTGACGGTGCCACCGGTGCGGTTGGCCTCGATGATGCCCGACGCCATCGACGCAGCAATGCCCATCGTGTCGACGATCTGCTCCTCGGACGCACCGCCGATGACAGCGGCGGCCACGGCGCTTCCCATCGCACCGCAGATGGACGTCGCGTGCTGACCGTGCTCGAAGAACACCGAGTTCTTGGTGGCCGGGTCGAATCCCGCCATACCGATGCGCACGCATACCTCCAGCCCGATTGCGATGCCGCGCACGAGCTCTCGGCCGTCGGCTCCATGCTCCTGAGCGGCTGCGAGAGCTGCGGGCACCACGCTGGCGCTCGGGTGCAGGATCGACGGGAGGTGTGTGTCGTCGAAGTCCAGCGAGTGTGCCAGCACTCCGTTGACGAAAGCGGCCAACGCGGGAGGAAGGGCAATGTCGAGGCCGATCGCGGATGCCGTTGCTGCCCCGCCTTGTTCACGGGCCCATGCGGTCGCGGCCTTGCTCGTCTCCAGGTCGGTGGCCGCAACCGCGATCCCGAGCGTGTCGAGCACCCGCATCCCGACCGAGGTGACAACTGCCTCGGGCAGATCCTGATAGCGGGTGGTCGCGGCAAAATGCGCCAGATGTTGCGCGAGTGTGCGTTCGGTCATGCGGACGTCACCGCCAGCGGCCGGACCGGCGAACCCGTTGCGCCGAAGATGTTCAGCGGAACGAGAACGAACGTGAACTCGAACAGTTCCTGCTGGGAGAGCTCTTCGAGGTCGAGCGCTTCGATGATGTAGATCCCGCTCTCCACCAGCAGAACTCGGTGCGCGGGTAGCAGCGCATGTCCGCCGCCGGGGGCGAGCCGCTCGAACGCGATCGTGTCCGCACCCGCAGCGTGGACACCCTTGTCCGCCAGCCACTGTGCGCCCGCTTCTCCGACCCCGGGAACTCCGGACGGACCACCGACGTAGGGCAGCCCCTCGGCGAACAACTGCCCCCAGCCGCTGCGGATCAACACGACATCGCCTCGTTCGATCTCGATTTTCTCTGCAGCGCAGGCCGATTGCAGATCGTCGACGGTGATCTCGTATCCACCCTCGCAACGACCGACACCGAGGAGTCTCGGGATGTCGAGCAGCACACCACGGCGGATCATGGGTTCGATGGTATGTACGCCGTGTTCGACGTATTTACCGCCCAGGCACGACTGACCGGCATCGGCCCCGCCGTGCAGCTTTCCGTCGTGACTGACGTGGGCCAGCGCGTCGATATGGGTGCCCACATGCGTTCCGGTGGTGATCATGTCGTTCGCGGCGCTGCCGCCATCCGCTCTGGTCACGTCACCGTGTCTACGCGGCAGGGTGTGCCAGAACTGCGGATGATTGGGCGATTGCGGCATGCCGACTCTCAACTGCCTACCGAGATCGACTGCGCGCACGCCCCCCTGGACTGCACGAAGAAGTTGATCGGACATTGCTTCTTCTCCTCGTTAGACGCTGCGCGCGCACCTCGCACCAGCGTAAATATTGTTTCGCTAGCCGGAACACTTATGAACTGCAAGAAGCCATTCCAGCGGTAGGCCGAGCGTAGCAGTCCCCTAGTCGAACGTCTCGATCATTGACCCTTTCTTTTTCTGCCTTCTACAGTCCACGGATGAACGGTTCTTCAGCGTTTCGCTCAACGGAACACACGTCTGCGGTGGACGCCTTGGCCACAGTGATGGTCGAACTCACAGGTGCGCCCCTGCCCGCACCGCTCGACGACCGGATTCGGTTGATTCTGTTCGATCTGCTGGGTGTCACCCTCGCCGGTGCCCGCACCGCCGAGATGGTCGCGGTGCGTCGTGAGTGGGATGCGGAGCCCGGATCGACGTACCCGATAGGCGGAAGCGTCGGCACCACCATCGACACGGCGGCCGAGCTCGACGCCATCGCATCGTGTTGCCTCGAGCTGGACGAGGGCAACAAGTACGCCGCCGGACATCCCGCCGCACATGTGCTTCCAGCGGCGATCGCTGCGGCCAGGCTGGCACCGACGCCGATCCCGGGTTCGACGTTCTTGGCGGCCGTCGTGGCGGGCTACGAGGTTGCTGCCCGATTCGGCTGGGCACTGACCCGCCACAGTTCCTGGCACACCCATGGGCACTGGGGTGCTACCGGTGCTGCCACGGCAGCGGCATTGCTTCGCGGCGCCGATGCGAACGAGGTCGCGGCGGCGATCGACTCGTCGTCTGCGCTGGTTCAAGTGGCACCATGGGCAGTGGTGCTCGACGGAAACTTCTCACGAAACCTGTGGATCGGCGGTGCCGCGCGCGCGGGCGTGAACGCGGCCAGGCTGGCTCGATCAGGGATAGTGCACAACTCGGGGGCTATCGAACACACCCTGGGCGCACTGGTAGGGACGCTGAACACCGCCCGATTGACCGAGGACCTCGGCGACCGTTGGCTCACGTTGGAGGGCTACACGAAGCAACACGCCAGCTGCTCGTACACGCACGCCGCGGTGGACGCCGTACAGAGCCTGCGCGCGAGTGCCGACTGGTCTGCAGAGGACGTCGAACATGTACGGGTACGGACACATTCGCTGGCAGAACCCCTGTTTGGTCGACATCCCTCCAGCAGGCTCGGTGCCATGTTCTCGCTGCCGTTCGTCGTGGCAGCCGCCTTGGTTTCCGACGAGATAGACGTCGATTCTCTGGATCCCCGAGGTGCCGGCTTCTCCGCGGCCGAATCGTTGAGCGACCGTGTCGACGTCACGACATCGACCGAGCTCGACGCGCTGCTACCGGAGCGCCGAGCCGCCGAAGTGACGATCGAATTTCGGGACGGAACCACTCTTTCTGCGACCGCCCCCAATCCGGTGGGCGACATCGACCATTTCCCGATGAATTTCAGTGCGGTGCGCGCCAAGATCGCTCGCTTGGTCGGCAAATCCGATACCGCAGTCATCGAGGACATCGTCGACTCCCTCGGCGATACCGAGGACGTTGCAGCGCTGTTGCGGGCACTACCGAGTCGCTAGCGTCGACCGATACGTACCTCGTCGACGAACTCGTCTGCTGCCCAACCCAATCGGGTCCTGCTCGGGTCGGGCAGAGTGACCGTCAGCTGCACGAGGTACTGATCGACGATGTGGTGGACAACCACGTAGCGGGTCCGCGCGAAGAGCAGATGCCCATCCCACTCGTACCGACCGGCGATCGCGACGGACGGTAGCCCGCGCAGCGATGCTCGATCGCGGCTGACCTCGACCCAACCCGACAACGTCCGTGAATCTCCGAACCCGCACTCCAGCAACGACACCGGGTTCACCGATCGCGTCAATTTCCCCACCAGCGCCAGAGCATTCGGCACGAACCCGTCGACGGCGTTCGCCGGCGAACACAGCACCGCGGTGGCATGCGGGAACAGGTGCTCGGGAACCACGTCCCAGCCCGGCATCGTCGGCAGTTCGAGACCGAATCTGCTGCACTCGTCCAGATGTACCGGAACAAGCTCGACACCCTGCTGCTGCAAGAAGCTCTGCATCGAATGTTCCCGAGTAGTCACTGGACGTCCCGTCGACCCGACATCGATGCCGCTCGGTCTGCTTCGATGCGATCGAGGAACCGGGGCGGGCGAAGCAATTCTCGTGCGTCGTCGTGAGCAAGCTGTTCGCGCGCCCATGGATTGTCGCGACACCATTGCAACAGAGCAAGCAACGAATTGGGCTCGACCTTCTTCTCGCACACCATCAGCGTCAGTTCCTGATCCAATTCACTGTCGGCTTCGCGATACACAACGCGGACGGTGGGGTACAGATGCGGGTGGGGGGCCGCCGGATTCGGATGTGTCTGTGGCTGCAGGCCGACAATCCCGTCCCACGGAACAACCGTGACGTCGCTCGTCACCTTCCATGCCCGACGTCGATAGATCTCCTGCACTATGCCGCCGGGATGCAGTGAAATTCTCGTCCGGTTGACGATGACGAATCCCAGAACGAACCACAGAAGGCCCACCGGGGCTCCGACCAGCGTCGAGATCTCCGCCCTGAACTGGCGACGTCCAGGTTCGTCGTCCCTCCAGTAGAAGTACGAAAAGCCGAGCAGAACCGCGAAGGCGAAGATGAAGCTCCGGATCAGGAAGTCTCCCCGCCCGGGCACGGACAAACCACGTCCCGCCGCAGCCACCTCGATCGGTCGCACGAAACGCGACAGCCGCGCAGACCCTACGCCGGACATCACCACAGACTGTCCGAGTGCCACGATCACCAGAAACGCGAGCCACAACACGCCCATGAGCACATCCGGGGGAAGGGGCTCGAACAGAAGGACGGGGGTCACAAGAATCGCTACGGATGCCCCAGCGAGACCGACGAACGCTATGAGCCACCCGACATGCACACTGCGCCAGGTTCGGACCCACAATGGTTTCTGCTGCCCTACAGGGCTTTTACGCAGCGACCAGACGGCGTGCTTCGAGATGGCGTGGTTGTCTTCGTCTCGGCTCATTTCCACTTCGCCTCGAACAGCTTGGACACGCCGTAATTGACGGCACCTCCGAGAGCAATACCGATCGCCGCGCCGGCCACCGTGCCGGGTCCCGGAACGATCGAACCCGCCACGCTGCCGATGGCACCGAACACCCATGTCGTGGCGGCCCCGGCAGCGATGGGTGCTGCCTCGACGATGACGGCCTTGGTCGGGTCCATCCCGTCGTCGATGTTCTGAGCGAATCCGGGGATCGCTCCGGCCACACCACCGAACGCCCCGAGTCCGCGGCCGATGTTTCTGGCGACGTCGTCCACGGAACCGACACCTGGAAATTCGAGTGCTCTCCTCGTCACGTCGGCCATGCCTCCGATCACTGTCGACGCTATGGTCGTCGGCCAGTCCGGCACCCATGAGAACGATCCATCCGAGTTCTCGACGAACTTCCCGGTAGGGCTGCCGAGCGCAAGCGCGGTCAACAGCTTTGTGGGCTCGGCCAACTGCTGCGCAGCGTCGAGGGCGGCCCGCTCTGCCTGTTTCAGCGCATCTTGGATGTCCTCGGTCAACTGAGCTGCAGCAGAGCGCAGTTCGTCGGCCTGGCGTACTTTCTCTTCGCGCAGGCTGTCCGGTATCAGCGCAATCATCCCGTCGGGGTTGACCGCTCCGTCATGTGCGACGGCAAACCCGCTCGTGGTCGCCGCCGACACCTGCGCCTGCAGATGCGTCTTCGCGGCGTCGACCATTCCTGCTGCGGTCGCGAATGCCGCACCGAGCAAATCGATCTCACCGCACACCGAGCTCATCCGGGAGCATTCGGTCACCACTCGTTCGGCCGCGGCGGCTGCTGCCTCGCCGGTCCACGTCTCGGCCAGCACGTCCTGCTCCTCCAACACCCCGGTGCGCTGGCCGTTGACGCGTTCGACAATCTCGGCCAGTTCGATCATCGTCTTGCGCATCGACTCCGGCTCCCAGCCCGCGACGTGCGGAACCGTCGGAGTCATTTCGGCTCGTCCATCGCAGCGAGGCGGCGGGCGAGTTCGTCGTCGGCGATCTCGTAGTTCTGTGCGACACCACGCGCGATGTCCGCGACGCATTCGGCCCGACCGGCCAGTGCTGCAACAGCTCCCGCTGCCGCTGCAGCCGCCGACGCACATGCCGCATCGAAGTCGGTACCCTGCAACGCATTCTCGGATTCTCGGAACGGGGCGAGGGTATCCAATTCGGCGATCGCCTCCCCTGTTCCCGACAACACATTCGAGAACTGCCGCAGGATCGCTGGATCCACATTCACTGTCATGACGTTCCCCCGAGTCGCACCGTATCGACGCCCGGTGAATCGGGGTCATCGGGTTTGACGCAGCGAGCCCGTGATCGGTTCCGTGCCGAAGCTAGGACCGCGACAGTTCCAGTCGCTCACGAAGCGGTGGTGGCACCAGCAGGTCGGGTGAGTCGTAGCCGGTCACGCGGATCCGGTTGACCGGGCCGTCGGTGCACCACTTCATCAATGCCAGAACGGCATTCGGCTCGGCTGCGAGCAAATGGATGCGAATCGCCATCCGGTCCGGTTGATCCAGCCGGTCGCGGGGACGCTCGATATCGAGCCCAGTCGCTCGGACGTACACCACGGGCTCGGTGAACCCACTCCCCCGCTTCTCTGACGTTCGGTACGTCGAGGCCTCGAACTGCTCCACATCGTCCCAGCGCACGAGGATGTCGTGAGTGCGCGGAAAGAAGAACATGCACGACCGTCTGCGTCTGACAAATCCGTCCGCGAACAAACGCAGTTCGACGCTGCTGCGGAACCCGAGCGTCACCAGCAGCACGACGGCACCACTTCCGGCGATCGGCATGCCAACCGGAGCCAACATCTCGCTCCTGGCCAGAGCGACCCCGATCCCCGTCACAGCGATCGACGCAAGCACGATCAACCAGAGCTTGGCCGTCCGGGGCGGAATGGACATACCGCTCCCGTGTACGTCGTCCTCGATGCGCCGGACGAATCGGACGGGGATCCCCCACCGAATCACGTTGTCGTGGAGCCCGACCCAGGCGCAGATCACCACCGCCAGCAGAACCATCGGACCGGTAGTGTGCCAAGGGTCGTCACCGCGCACTGCGAGCTGGCCACGATGGATCGAAACCGCCACCACTGCCACGGTTGCGATGATTGCCTGCCACAGGCGTCCCAACGTGTTCGGCCAGTACGGGACCCAGGTGGGTCGTTCTGCGTCGGTGTACTTCGTTTCACTCATGCGTCCCCCACAGTCGGTATCAGGTGTTGGACGCACCGGTGGTGCGATCGGTTCCCTGCTGCTCGGTTCGATGAGACAGGGATACAACGCGTACCGTTGGCGCGGCTAACGACTTAGAAGGGCAACCGCAATGAACGGCCGTCGACTATCGTTCGCTGCCGCGGCCGGACTCGCGGCCGCGATGGGCGTCGGGCGATTCGTGTTCACGCCGCTGCTACCGATCATGGTCGACGCGGCGGAGGTGACCCCGAGCAGCGGTGCCGTCATCGCAACCGCGAACTATGCCGGCTACCTCGTCGGCGCGATCGTATTGTCGGTGCGCCCGTCGATCAACACGACGACATCGTTCCGACTGTGGACAGTGGTCCTCGTCGCCAGCGAGTTGGCCATGGCCGCAGTCCATTCCACTGCAGCGTTCTCTGCCCTGAGATTTCTGGCGGGCCTGGCGAGCGCCGCGGTCTTCATCGCCTGCGCGAGCACCGTCACGAAGCATCGCGCCGTCGGCGCCTCACCCGGTATCGCGTTCGGAGGCGTCGGCGCAGGCATCGCGGCGTCGGGAATTCTGACGCTGCTTCTCGGACCGCACCTGTCCTGGGAGGCGCTGTGGGTGTGCTCGGCGCTGCTGACAGTGGTCCTCGTCGCCCCGGCGTGGACGCTGCGGGTGCATGCCGAGCCCGCAACGCGGGCTGCGCCCGGCGACATCGACGGCAGGACCCGAACCGTATGGCGGACATTGCTGTTCGCGTACTTCCTCGAGGGTCTCGGCTACATCGTCGTCGGCACGTTTCTCGTGGCGGCGGTCGGTGGCCACGGCAGCACGTCGGTCGGTCCGGCGGTGTGGATCGTCGTCGGATTTGCCGCGGTACCGGCGACGGTCCTGTGGCAGGCAGTCGCCCGCCGAACCAGCATGCGCAACGCCCTTGTGGCGGCGTTCGCTTTGCAGTCGATCGCAGCAGTGCTCCCCGCCCTGACCGGGAACACCGTCGCCGCCGTGTTCTCGGCTCTGCTGTTCGGCGGAACGTTCATGGGCATCACGATGCTGACGATGAGCACCGCTCAGACACTGCCCATCGGACGCACCGCGGCAACACTGACTGCCGTCTACGGCGTCGGGCAGGTACTCGGCCCACTGATCGTCGCACCCGCCATCGGCGACTCGTATTCGATCGCCTTCGCCATCGCGACCGGGGTACTGGTGCTGGGAACCGTAGCTTCCGTCCGAGTGTTGCGGCTGTCCGCGTAGGGCCACCAGCAAAACCGGTTGGGTGCTGGCAGGAATATCGCCACGTGACGGAGATCGCGCCGGGCCTCCACCTGGGCTTTCCTCTTGCGGTATGGATCGCGCAGCACTTCTATGTTTGATACGCCCTCGGCACAGGGAAGGCGTCCAACCGGCGCACGTGAGGCACATCGATCCGAACGCGCCACTACATCCGAGGAGAATTGCTTATGTCCACCACAGTGGCCGATCAACTCGTTCGAGGACTCGTCGACGCCGGCGTACAACGCATCTACGGCATCGTCGGCGACAGTCTCAATCCAGTGGTCGACGCGGTCCGTCGAACCGGTGGATCGGCCAAGGGCGGCATCGACTGGATTCATGTCCGCCACGAGGAAGCTGCGGCGTTCGCCGCATCCGCCGACGCGCAGACCACCGGCACGCTGGCCGTCTGCGCGGGTTCGTGCGGACCCGGCAACCTGCATCTCATCAACGGCCTGTACGACGCACACCGTTCCGGCGCACCGGTTCTGGCGATCGCCTCGCACATTCCCAGCAGCGAGATCGGTTCGGGATACTTCCAGGAGACGCACCCCGACCGCCTCTTCGGTGAGTGCTCGCTCTACAACGAATTCGTCTCCACCGCAGAGCAGGCACCTCGGGTGTTCCGCGCAGCGATCAATGCGTCCATCACCGGCGGTGGCGTGTCGGTCCTGACGCTCCCCGGCGACATCGCCGAGCTGTCGGCTGCCGGAACGATGGATCCGATCGCCATTCCCGCCGCACCGGTGGTCACCCCTCCCACGGCGGACATCCAAAAGCTGGCCGACGCCATCAACAGTGCAGAGAAGGTCGCCATCTTCGCCGGCTACGGCGTCAAGGGCGCTCACGACGAGGTGGTCGCGTTCGCCGACACCATCGGCGCTCCCGTCGGACATTCGTTGCGCGGCAAGGAATTCATTCAGTACGACAACCCGTACGACGTCGGCATGACGGGGTTGCTGGGATACGGCGCGGCACACGCGGGAATCCACGACGCAGATCTCCTCATCCTGCTGGGCACCGACTTTCCCTATCAGCAGTTCCTTCCCGAGAACGTCACCACCGCGCAGATCGACATAGATCCCACGAAACTGGGGCGTCGGACTTCGGTGCAGTACCCGATCCACGGGGATGTTCTCGCCACGCTGAATGCGTTGCAACCGTTGGTCGATCGCAAGACCGACCGCCGCTACGTCGAGAAGTGGGTCGACAAGCACAACGATCTGATGGGCAAGACCGTCGGCGCGTACACCCGCAACGCCGAGAAGCTGGTCCCCATCCATCCCGAGTACGCGGCGTCGGTGCTCGATGACCTCGCTGCCGACGACGCCGTCTTCACCACCGATACCGGCATGTGCAACGTGTGGACCGCGCGCTACATCAACCCCACCGGCAGAAGGGCTTTCGTCGCGTCGATGCTGCACGGTTCGATGGCCAACGCCCTGCCGCACGCGATCGGCGCACAGTTCGCCAATCCTGGCCGCCAGGTCGTCTCGATCTCCGGCGACGGCGGTTTCTCGATGCTGCTCTCGGAGCTGCTGACCGTCGCGATGTACAAGCTGCCCGTCAAGATCGTGCTGTTCGACAATTCGACGCTGGGCATGGTCAAGGCCGAGATGCTGGTCGACGGCCTGCCGGACTTCGGTGTCGACGTGCCCCAGGTCGATTACACCGGCATCGCTGCCGCAGCGGGTATCCACGCGCAACGCGTCGAGCAGCCCGAGGACATCCGCGGCGCGCTCGAGACCGCGTTCGCTGTCGGTGGTCCCGCGCTGGTGCAACTGATCACCGATCCGCTCGCGCTCTCGGTCCCGCCGACCATCACCGGGGAACAGATCAAGGGGTTCGCACTTGCGATGAGCAAGGTTGTGCTGAACGGCGGTGTCGGCGAGGCGGTTCGGATGGCCAAGTCGAATCTGCGCAACGTGCCGAGGCCGTAGACGACGTTGTCGAGCGCCCTGTGCGTCGGTGCGGGCATCGAGTACATCGGACGGGCAGTTATTGTCGACACACCGCCCAAACCGGACATCGCGATCCGGTCACCGACCATTTCGGAAGGTTCCACCATGGCCATCGACTACACCCGCAAGCCCTCGACCGGGCAGAACGCAGCGCAGCAACCCGGAGCACCCGTCAGCCTGAGCAAGGTGACGCTGTCCAAGGCGTCACCGACGATCAGCCTCACCAAGTCCGGCGAGAAGCAGGGTTCGATGCGGGTGAACCTCAACTGGTCGACCGGCGCGCCCGCGGCACAGCCGAAGAAGAAGGGCTTTCTCGCCAAGCTGGCAGCCGCGTCGTACGGCTCCGGCGGCGTCGATCTCGACCTCGGGTGCCTCTACGAGCTGCGTGACGGTTCCAAGGGCGTCGTACAGGCGCTCGGTAACAGCTTCGGCTCGCTGCAGGACGCCCCGTTCATCGCCCTCGACGGTGACGACCGTTCCGGCTCGGTCAGTGGCGGCGAGAACATGCACATCAACCTCGCCCACCCCGAGAAGTTCGCTCGGATTCTGATTTTCGCGATGATCTACGACGGCGCACCGAACTGGGCCGCAGTGGACGGGGTGGTGACGCTGTACCCCACCAGCGGACCGCAGGTCGAGGTACGTCTCGACTCGGCCGAGAACTCCGCGCGAATCTGCTCGATCGCTCTGTTGGAGAACACTTCTGCGGGGATCACCGTCACCCGCGAGGTCGAATACATCCAGGGCAGTCAGGCAGACCTGGACAAGAAGTACGGCTGGGGCCTGCGCTGGGCGGCGGGCCGCAAGTAGTCAGAGGGGTTGCGGCGGAGTCATTTCCAGCCGAACGCCGATGAGACGGACCTCCCGGCTGTGGTCGAGGCGATCGACGAGTGCCACCGCAGCCGAGGTCAGAATCTCAGGGTCGAAGGTAGGCGCACCGACGATCGGTGCGCTGACGGTATGCGTCTCGAACGGCGCGTAGCGGATCTTCAGTGCCGCCCGAACGGCCGGCCGGTTCTCGGCCTCGATGTCGGCCAACACCTTCGACGTCAGACCGGCCACCTCGTCTCGGATGACCGCCCAATCTGCGACGTTGGTCTGAAACGTGACCTCACGGCTGTGTGACCGTGCAACCCACGGCTCGGACGTCACCGGTGCGAGGTCGATGCCTCGACCTTTCGTACCGAGCCACGGACCGATCTTCGGTCCGAACGCGGCGGCGAGGTCCGCGTCCTCGGCATCGGCCAGCTCTCGGACTGTCGAGATGCCGAGGGCCGCCAGCCTCTTCGAGATCTTCTTGCCGATCCCCCACAGCGCGTCCGTACCGCGATCGCCCATCACCTCGAACCAATTGTCCTGAGTCAGGCGATAGATACCCTGCGGTTTGTCGAAGTCGGTGGCGATCTTGGCTCGTAATTTGTTGTCTCCGATGCCGACCGAGCAATGCAGCCCCGTCGCGTCGAACACGGCGTCGTGCACCGTCTGTGCGAAGCGCTCCGGATCATCGGTCTCCACACCGAGAAACGCCTCATCCCAGCCGATCACCTCGACCACGACGCCCAACTTCCGCAGAGTGTCCATGACCATGGTCGACGCCTCGTCGTACGCCGGCTTGTCCACGGGGAGGAAGACCGCGTCGGGGATCTTCTTCGCGGCGATGCGCAGCGGCATTCCGGATCCGACGCCCTTCGCCCGCGCCTCGTACGATGCCGTCGACACCACCCCACGCTCGGTCGGGTCTCCCCTGCCGCCGACCACCACTGCTTTCCCCATCAGCTCGGGGTTGCGCAGCACTTCCACGGCCGCGATGAACTGATCGAGGTCCACGTGCAGTACCCATCGGCGACGAGCGAAGTCGGTCGAAGCGCTCCCGGTCATGGTGTTCAGTGTGCCCGTGGTGTCTCGTGACGCCATGACGAAATCGATTTCTCGCACCATCGGACGAGTAGTACTGGGAGCGTTCCTCGTCTTCGCGGGCCTCAGCCACCTCTTCTGGGCGCGCGAGACGTTCGCAGCGCAGGTTCCCGAGTGGGTGCCGCTGAGCACCGACTTCGTCGTACTGGCATCGGGCGTCGTGGAAATCGTGCTCGGCCTGGCGCTGCTGTTCTGGACTGCTCGCGCACCGCTCGTGGGTTGGGTGGTCGCCGCGTTCTTCGTTGCGGTCTTCCCAGGCAACATCTCGCAGTTCGTCACCCACACCGATGCGTTCGGCCTCGACTCCGATACGGCACGAGGAATCCGATTGCTGTTCCAGCCACTGCTGATCGTCTGGGCGCTGTGGTGCACCGGGGCGTGGGCCCAGTGGCGCGCATCCCGTCAGGAGCGCAACCGACGTCAGTAGGCGGACTGCTGTCCGGCCGGAACGATGCTGTGGTGCAACTGCGCCACGTCGGGATGCGCACGTGTGCGGGACTTCCACGCGTTCTCGCCGTAAGTGCTGTAGATGGGGTTGTCGGGATCGATCTCCACGCCGCGTGAGAACTGCGCCAACTCGGGTGGCAATTCGATGACCGGTACGACGGCGTCGAGCGCGGGGCTCAGGAAATGCGGTATCGATATACGGTCTGTGCCCGGCCCTGGTGCGACCACCCGATGCCGCGTCGCCCGCAGGTAGCCACCGGTGGCCACTTCCAACAGTTCACCGATATTGACGATGAATGCCCCGTCCAGCGGTGGTACATCGATCCACGTGTCCGGCGTCGTCTCCACCTGCAGCCCGGCAGAGTCCGGTTCGACGAGAAGCATGGTCAGCACCCCGGAATCCTTGTGCGCGCCGACGCCCTGCGAGTGATCGGGGGTACCCGGGTAACGCACGACCTTCATGAGCGTCGCCGGCGCGGTGGCGAAAGCATCGTCGAACACGTTCTCGGGCGCACCCAGTGACTGCGCCCAGTGCCGGAGCAACCGGAGCCCGAGACTCGACACGGACTGCTCCCACTGCTCGAACGTCTCTTTGAATCCGGACGGTTGGGACGGCCACAGGTTGGGCCCCTGCAGGTTCCAGTACCCGACGGCCCCGTCGATGGCCGGTCGTTCGGGACCGATGTCGATCTGCTCTCGCCAATCGACCCGGCCGTTGGTCAGCTCCCCGCCCACCCGCGAATAGCCGCGGAAGTGTGGGCTCTTCAGCTGACTGATCTCGTCCTTGACACTGTCCGGCACGGCGAAGAACTCACGCGCGAGGCGCAGCACCTCGTGCATTCGTTCGGTCTCGATCCCGTGTCCGACGAGATAGAAGAAGCCGGACCGGTGGGCGGCCTCGCGCAGTGATCGCTGGAACGCTTGCGGATCGTGATCGGCAGAAGCGAAGTCGAGAACTGGAAGCATGTTCGCGATTGTCCTCCCCACCTGACGCGTCGGCCAGCAGTGTCGATGTCCTGTGAAGCAGCAGTGCCCGGATGCCACACTGAATGCCATGAGCCCTGAAGCACTCGACATCACCGTCGTCGGTCACGGCGCAGCCACCTACCCACCCGAACAGTGCACACTCTCGTTGACCGTTCGCACCGACGGGCGTACTGCGGAATCCGCGTCGGAGCCCGCCCAGCAACTCGTCCGGGAGCTCACGAGACTGGTCGAGCCGCTCTACAACAGCGACGGCGGCCCCATCGATCGGTGGTCGGTGGACCAGGTCCGCCACTCTCGTCACCGTCCGTTCAATCACGAGGGCGAGCAACTGCCGTACGTGTATCAAGCCGAGGCGTCCGTGGAGGTGCAGTTCAGCCAACTCGATCTGGTCGATGCGTTCGTCTACGCCGCCTCTGCACTCGAAGGAGTGGCGATCGACCACTTCGACTGGGACCTCACCGAATCCAGCAGGATTGCGCACACCCTCGCAGTCCGAGAACTGGCCGTGCGCGATGCCGTCTCCAAAGCCGAGGCCTACGCGTCGAGCCTGGGCCGGACGGGCGTGCAGGCTGTCGCTGTAGCCGACCCGGGCCTGCTGACGGGCGTCGCGGAACAGGGCGGACCCGACTCCTCGAACCGTATGTTCGCAGCGACATCGGCACCCGTCGGGTTTGCACTCAAGCCGGAGAACATCACGATCTCCGCCAGCGTGCACGCCCGATTCACCGCCTCCTGACGCGTCACGCCTACGCTCGAACAATGAATCGAGACGATGCCCGACGCCTCTGGCCGCGGCCACCGCTGCTACCTCGTCCGATCGTGATGGATCAGCGATGGGAACGGCTGGTATTTCTGCATTGGCGGGTTCCGAGTTCGGCTGTCGCCCCACTGTTGCCCCGAGGGTGCACTCCCGACGAGTTCGACGGCTCGTCGTGGGTCGGTCTGATCGGCTTCCACATGGTCGGTGCCGGGCTCGGATATCGGCACCCGGTTCCGTACTTCGGCACGTTCGGCGAGATCAACGTTCGCTTGTATTCCATCGACGAAGAGGGGCGACGCGGCGTCGTGTTCCGATCGCTGGAAGCGACCAGGCTCGCAGTCGTGCTGGGCACCAATGCCGCTCGCATTCCGTATCGGTGGTCATCGATCGACATCGACGACGACGGAAGAGCGATCGGCTACCGTAGCCGACGACTCGCACCACCACATCGAGGCGCAACCACGGACTTCGGCGTCGTCAGAGGGTCGCGAGATATGTCCGAGGACCCGCTGGCAGTGTTCCTCACCGCGCGTTGGGGATTGCACACCTCACTGGCCGGACGCTTGTTGTAC
Organism: Rhodococcus sp. ARC_M12; assembly: GCF_022810385.1. Taxonomy (NCBI): domain Bacteria; kingdom Bacillati; phylum Actinomycetota; class Actinomycetes; order Mycobacteriales; family Nocardiaceae; genus Rhodococcus; species Rhodococcus sp. ARC_M12. The sequence continues at coordinate 237,682 of NZ_JALGQI010000009.1, forward strand.
GTTCCGAACGTGCATCGACACTGGCCACTGGTCGACGCGGATCTCACACATTGTTCGGACGAACTCGTTGCTGCAGCCGGCTTGCCCGAGGTCAGTACCCGACCGCCGGATTCCGTGCTGTTCTCCCCTGGCGTCGAAACCCAGTTCGGTAGGCCCTATCTCGTGCGCGGTCGATAGAAGATCACGTGCCCGGAGGACAGTTCGACGACCCAATCTCCCGGTGTCGAACTGTCGGACTCCGAGCTCGACGTCACGCTCTCCCGCAACACGAGGTACCCGGCATCGAGGGGGAGGTCGAACAACAGCTTCGTACCGTCCGAGAACTCGACTGCAGGGTCGTCGCCTGTCGAGAGCCGAACCACGGTCGCGCCGATCGATGGAATACCTTCGACGGTCGGAGCTTCCGCTTTCGGGTGCGCGGGTGCGGGCCACGATTCGACGGACCCTTCCGGTCCACACAACACGATCGATCCATCCGCGTCGCTGTACTCCCATGATTCGACTTCGTCTCGTGGAGTGGCCACCACTGTGTGCCGTCCCTCGAAAGTTAGACGGAGAACACCGGATTCGTCGTACTCTGCGTCTTCGCACACCAGTCCGTGCAGTGCCGCGAACGCACGTAAGCCCTCGAACTGATTGTCCTCGTCGACGGTCAGGTCGTCTACCGTCACTTCACTGAACGCAATGGTGGCACCACTGTCGAACTCGATGGTCAGATCGAAATCGAGCAGAATTCTGCTGAGGCGCTGTTGGCCGACGGCGAGTTTCATCGACATCGACTGTGCCACAGAATTTCGTGGGAGCCCCGAAGACCGGCCGGGGAATCGATGCGCTGCCCGCCTCGCTGTTCGCGTATGTGTGTGATCCGGGGGGTGGTTTCGAAATGCGGAATGCCCCCGACCGTGAGGTCGGGGGCATTCCGTTGAATTGTGTTCGGCGGTGTCCTACTCTCCCACACCCTGTCGAGTGCAGTACCATCGGCGCTGGAGGGCTTAGCTTCCGGGTTCGGAATGGGACCGGGCGTTTCCCCTCCGCTATGGCCGCCGTAACTCTGCGAAACAGTGTCACGAGCGGTCTCAGTCGGAGAACACATCCCCCGCATGTACTGCCAGGGGTCGTGTTTCGTCATAGACCTGTATTCGATTGTGCTTGCTGAATCAACTCGTGTGTTGTTTCAGATATTGCACAGTGGACGCGTAGCTTCTTTGTGGTAAGTCCTCGGCCTATTAGTACCAGTCACCTGCATCGGTTACCCGA